>CAITLA010000001.1 GCA_903893135.1 uncultured Syntrophaceae bacterium
AGCAACCCAGACACTTTACAAAAACTTTTGCCTTTATGCATATTGCACAGAGATCTTTGTTTTCCATAATATGTCTCTACCCGAATGATTAGGAATCAGCGCACGTAAGCCGTTATCTCCTTTACGCCCTTCCGGGGCGTCAGGGAAGAAACGGCTACAGGTCTTCCGAGGCATATAAGCGCAAGGGCTTCCTTTGCCTGATCGATTTTCAGGATCTTCCTTATATATTCTTTCTCAAAGAGGGTGAACCAGAGTGTCCCGAATCCCAAGGCATGGGCCGCAAGAAGCATGTTCTGGATTGCTGCCGCGCACCCGTGCTGGTAGGCGAGCCCGCCTCCTTCCAGGAACATATCTGCTCCCGTCTTTTTAGGGTCTCCGATGACGGCTATGATAGCCGGCGCCTCATTGAGAAATCCAAGCTTATAACGGTCGACCCACTTCCAACCGCTTTTTTCAAACAGGATTTTTCTGCATTTTTCAGATTCGGTGAATATGTCCTTCTTGATCTCACCATTCGTAACAACGATAAATTCCCAGGGCTGATTATTCGCTGCCGACGGCGCCCATGTGCCCGCCTCCAGTATTTTCTCAAGCGCTTCATTACTTACCGGATCAGGCAGGAAATTCCGGCAGCTTCGCCTTTCCTTTATGGCGGTGAAAATGTCCATAACTTTCCCCCTTATGAAAAAAATTATATTTACAGTTAAGTATAATGCAGCCCTATTTCGCTGGCGCCCGGTATGGCATCTGGGTTTTTCCTGTTGCGCAATTGCATGCAACCCTTGCAAAACATCATAGCTTTATCCTATATAAAAACAAGGGAAAAGTAAAATAAGCGAAATATGAATGTCAGTATCAACTTGCTATTTTACACACCTTTAACTATCATTGTATCTCTTGCCTTATCCATTAAAATAGATGTAAATATCATATGACGAAGAGGTATCTATGAAAAAGTCATTCGGCGCAAAAACATTAATATATCCGACCCCTGTATGGGTCATAGGGACATACGACAAGGGAGGGACGGCTAATGCCATGACCATAGCCTGGGGAGGGGTCTGCAGTTCCAGCCCCCCATGCGTGGCTGTTTCACTAAGAAAAGCGACGTATACCCATGGCAACATTTTGGAACGCAAGGCATTCACGGTGAACGTACCTTCTTCTGCACAGGCCAAGATAGCCGATTATCTCGGAATGGTTTCGGGGAGGACAGTGGATAAATTTGCCGCCGCAGAGCTTACAGCCGTAAAGGGCGACAAAGTTGACGCCCCTTATATACAGGAATTTTCCTTGATCCTGGAATGCAAGCTGCTGAGCGCCAGTGAAATCGGGATTCACACGCATTTCATAGGCGAGATCATGGATGTCAAAGCGGAAGAATCCGTCCTCGGGGAAAACGGTTTACCGGATATTCTAAAAGTAAGTCCGGTACTGTTTGGCCCGGAGATACAATCCTATTATGGCGTGGGAAAATATCTGGGGCAGGCTTTTAAAATCGGGAAAGAGATCGGATGAGAAGAATCAACATCACGACAGATAAGAGGGAAGGAATAAATCAAATAATCTCAGGAAGGGTTTGAAATGGAATTAAGAGCTGCAATCGAAGGAAGGCGGAGCATAAGGAAATTCAAAGCAAAAGAGATTTCTCAGGAGATAATTCGTGATATCCTGGAGACGGCACGCTGGGCGCCGTCCTGGGGCAACACGCAACTGTGGGAATTTTATGTGCTGACCGGGAAACGGCTTGATGAATTCAGAGAGGCGAACCACCGCTCATTCGTCGATGGCCAATCATTTCCCCTCGATGTCCCCATGCACGAAGTCTGGCCTGAGCGCCTGAAAGGAAGGTACGGGGAATTGGGGAAGATGATGCTGACAACCCTGAATGTCAAACGTGATGATAAGGAAGCCCGCCACAGACTGTATGAAGACATGACCCTGCTATTCGGTGCGCCATGCCTGGTTGTCGCCTGTATTCCCAGGGATATCCTTGTCGAATACGCCATGCTCGATATCGGCCTCATTGTGCAGACCATATGTCTTCTTGCCTATGATAAAGGGATCGGAACCTGTATCATGGCCATGGCTGTCCGTAACCCGGGTCTCTTGCGCAAGATTCTATCCATTCCAGACGATCGGAAAATCGCCATAGGGATCGCCATGGGATATCCCGATGAAAACTTTCCTCTCAATAACTTCGAAAGAAAAAGGGTGGATATAAGCGAATACGTCAAGTGGGTTGACTAAATGACGCAGTGGCATCTCATGCCCGAACTTTTTTGAGGAGCCATGCCATGTTCTGCCCGAGCGTCTTCATGGTCTGAACGCCTTCCTCATCCTTCAAGACTTCGCCAGGATCCCTTCCTATTGCTATATTCCAATAGCTGGAACCGGGAATCATCATCTGCATATAATGCAGAAACAGCATGATGGAGTTGAATGCGGGGATTGCCCCTGCTCTGCGGACGGCAACAACGCCGGCCCCGACCTTGTACTTGAACATGTAGTCATTTGCACGTGCGACAAAACCGCATCGCTCGATAAACGCCCTCATACCGGATGAGACGTCGGAAAAATATGTCGGTGATCCAAGTATTATTCCGTCTGCCTCGAGCATCTTCTCGATAATGTCATTGAGCATATCTTTTTCAACAGAGCATCGGCGGTTTTTATTCTTGAAACACTTATAGCAGGCAATACATCCTGCAATGGGATTTCCTGCCATCTGTATCAATTCCGTCTCAATTCCTTCTTTCTTCAACTCATCGAAAACCAAGTTGATTATAATTGCAGTATTGCCGTCTTTGCGGGCGCTTCCGTTCAACGCTACTACTTTCATCGTGATCCTCCTTCAAATTAAGATGCATTGCACATATGCATAGCTTTCTTAGACAGTTTTCTTTGAAAATACAAGAACCAAATTAACCCCAGGACAAGCCCTTGACCCGTCTTCTCGCGCAAGCTGCGGGCAATTAAACCAAAGACCATTCGACTCGTTTCACCTGCTCATGGTCAATGCGACTAAGTACACTGGTTCATAAATTCGGTTACGTATTTTATGCCACAGTTCGGAAATTTCCATGTACTATTGTCATTTCGGTGAGCCGAAGCCCTGAGCATCGCGAAGGGTAGCGGGAAATCTTAGTAGGGGGGTAAAACTAAAAGAT
Organism: uncultured Syntrophaceae bacterium; assembly: GCA_903893135.1. GTDB lineage: Bacteria > Desulfobacterota > Syntrophia > Syntrophales > UBA2185 > Fen-1135. The sequence continues at coordinate 3,171 of CAITLA010000001.1, forward strand.
ATCTCCCGGAGTTGACCCTGAGTAAACCGAAGGGGTCGATATGGGTATATATATAGGTAACGTGTTGGTAATTAGTTGCCATTTTTAAAATTAATGTACCAAGCAAAGTAGTTCTGCCTATGGTTCTTTGACAGGCCTCTGTGCTTTCTGTAAATTTCTTTTAATCTAGAAAAATAACCCTCA
>CAITLA010000002.1 GCA_903893135.1 uncultured Syntrophaceae bacterium
AACATTTGGTATGAATATTCTGATTGTAAAATTGAGCGCTATCGGCGACGTAATCCATACCCTTTCCTCTTTAGCCGCCCTTAGAAAACTCTACCCTGAGGCGAATATCACCTGGGTCATTGAAGATGCCTCTTCCGACCTTATTTCTGACCACCCATATTTGGACAGAGTCATAGTCTCTCACAGGAAACAATGGATTAGGGACATGAAAGAGGGCAGGATCACAAAAGCCGTAAAAGAAATTCGAGCATTCATCGATGATCTGAGAAAGCAGCCTTACGATCTGGTAATTGATTTTCACGGGCTCATCAAAAGCGCTGTTCTTGTGCTTCTCAGTTCCGGCAAGAGAAAGCTGGGCTACGATAGTATGCAGGAGCTCAGCGGGCTCTTCCTCAATGAAAAAATCCCCGAGGACATGCATAAACACGCCGTTGACCGCTACCTCGATTTCCTCCGGTATCTGGGTGCAGATGTCAAAGAACCGGAATTTTTGATCCCCATCGGCGAAGAAAACATAAACAGGGTAGAAGAACTCTTGCAAAGAAACGACATTGACAAGAAGGACTCTTTTGTGGCAGTAAGCCCTGTAGCGCTATGGGACACCAAACTCTGGGCGGATGAAAAATTCGCCGGGTTGTGTGACCGGATTGCGGAAGAGCTAAAGGTCAGCGTTATTTTTACGGGAACCGAGCACGATAAATTGGAGCACATTCAATCCAGGATGAAGGCTCCCTCTCTCAACATGGGAGGAAAAACGACGCTGCGGGACCTGGCTTATCTTTATCAGCGATCCGCGCTCCTGATCACCACAGACTCGGGTCCCATGCACCTTGCGGCAGCTATGGGGACACCCGTTATCGCCCTTTTCGGTCCTACCGATCCATCGCGGACGGGGCCGTACGGAAAAGGGCATGTAGTCATAAGAAGGGAATTATCCTGCAGTCCCTGTTTCCTGAAAAAGTGTAACTCTATGGAATGCATGTCCGGCATTACCATTGAAGAAGTCTTTCATGCAGTAAGAGAAAAACTATCGGGGTGAGGATGAATAGAATGTTGAATCTTCGGGGTGCTGCGCTGTTGAAGATGCTTATTGTCTTCGTCATTATTCTTTCCGTAAGCTATGCCTATTGTGCTGAAGAAGTGCAGAAAGAAGGTCGCGCCAGTGACAGATTCTTCACAGAGATGGGATTTATCACCGGTTTCGGAAACGGCAGCATTCCGGAGGGCAGCTATCAGCCTGTCTTTCTGATCGGCCATTTCGGTGTCGACCTGAAAAGATATTTCTCAGGACTTAAGAATCACAGCGGAACGCTTTCCGTTTTTCTCGAGCCCCAGATCAATCCCGTTGTGAATCCGCAAACTGACTTCGAATTGGGCATTGGCATTGGCCTCCAATACATGCATCCGATCATGGGTAATTTATCCGTCTATGCCCTCGGAAGCGTTGGACCGCATTATATTTCTGTAGTCACAACCAAACAGGCCAGTGGCTTTATTTTCGCCGACACCATCGGCGCCGGCTTCTATTACTATGTCACAAAGGACTCCGCCATCAATGTGGGTTACCGCTTCCGGCATATGTCCAATGCGAATCTTGCAGATCCTAACGGGGGTATTGACACAAATTCGGGAGTTATAGGCTACTCGGTATTCTTTGATTGATTTTTCCCCGGACGGGGATGAGAAGGTCGATATGGCAGGAATTATAAGGGAGGGAAGGAATTGGCCATAAGCAAGGAACTACTGGATATTTTGGTATGCCCGAAGTGCAAGGGTGACATACGCCTGAATGAATCGGGAGATGGGTTGATCTGCGATAAGTGTAAACTTTTATACGAAATCAAAGACGATATCCCGATTATGTTGATTGATGAGGCAAAGAAACTGCCTTGATTTTAGGCGCTCGCTATCGAATTCAAGCACGATGGCTCCTGTACCACTCGATGGTCTTCGCCAGTCCCACTCGAAAATCCGTCCGCGCCTTAAAGCCGAATTCATGATATGCCCGCGTTGTATCAAGCATACGCCGTGGCTGTCCGTCCGGCTTCGTTTCATCCCAGGTCACTATGCCTTTGAATCCCGTCAGCTCTATGATCAAACCGACGAGGTCCCTAATGGAGATTTCAAAGCCAGCGCCGATATTCACGGGATCGCTCTTATTATATTTTTCCATGGCCAGGATGATGGCTTCCGCCGCATCCTCGACATAAAAAAATTCCCGCGTCGCCTTACCCGTGCCCCAGACGATGATCTCCCGGTCCCCGGAGGCAACGGCATCCACGCATTTTTTGATGAGAGCGGGAATGACATGGGAAGAACGGGGATCAAAATTATCTCCCGGACCAAACAGGTTCACGGGGAGAATAAATATTGAATTGAAACCATACTGGTTACGGTATGCCTGCGACTGAACGAGCATCATCTTCTTTGCCAGACCATAGGGGGCGTTTGTCTCCTCCGGATAGCCGTTCCATATATCGTCCTCTTTAAAGGGCACCGGTGTGAATTTCGGGTAGGCGCAGATAGTGCCCAAAGCCACGAATTTGTTGATCCTCCTGAGATACCCTTCATGGATCAGCTGTACACCCATCATGATGTTGTCATAGAAAAGGGAAGCGGGATGTTCCTGGTTAAACCCGATGCCGCCCACCTTTGCTGCGAGATGGATGACAACGTCCGGCCTTGTGTCTTCATACATCCGCTGAATGTCGGCAAGATTAACAAGATCATATTCAGGGCGACCTGCGACGGCAATTTTTTGATAGCTTTTATCCCGGAGCTTCTTTATAAGATGTCCCCCCAAGAACCCCTTACCGCCGGTGACTGTAATGCGTTTGTCTTTCACTTGCTTGATTAATCCTTCCTAAATCAATGCTCTAAGGAACAAGGACTTTCATGCAAACATCGGGCTACCGTATGTTATCGGCACGTTTGTAACCTGCGTCGCGCAGTGTCTTTTCCTTTTTTGCGAGTTCCATGTCCGCTTCCACCATCATGTCCACGAGCTCGTCAAACCCCACCTTTGGTTTCCAACCCAGGATATTCCTCGCCTTTGTTGAGTCACCAAGGAGAATATTTACATCCGTGGGGCGGAAGTATCTTGAATCGATTTCGACGCACTTCTGATAGTCCAGGGACAGCTTTTGAAAGACCTTTTCCAGGAACTCTCTCACTGAATGGGTTTCTCCTAAAGCAATCACATAATCATCAGGCTTATCGTGCTGGAGCATAAGCCACATGGCTTCCACATAGTCACCCGCGAATCCCCAGTCGCGCTTTGCATCCAGATTGCCCAGATACAGTTTCTGCTGGAGTCCCAGCTTGATTCTTGTCGCCGCGCGGGTAATCTTCCTTGTCACGAAAGTCTCGCCCCGCCGGGGTGACTCGTGGTTGAACAGTATCCCATTGCATACAAAGAGTCCATAGGCATCGCGGTAATTTTTCACGACGTAATAGGCATACACCTTGGCAGCCGCATAGGGGCTTTGGGGCTGGAAGTTTGTGTCCTCGTTCTGCGGCGGAGGCGACGCTCCGAACATCTCACTCGAAGAAGCCTGGTAGAACCGGGTTTTGATCCCCGTCTTGCGAATAGCCTCCAGGAGACGTAGCGTCCCCAGGCCGGTAACATCCCCGGTATACTCAGGCATGTCGAAGCTCACCCTCACATGGCTCTGGGCCCCCAGATGATATATCTCGTCGGGCCGGATGGTATGGAGCAGGTCCGTCAGTTGCCCTGAAACGGATAAGTCTCCGTAGTGGAGATACAAGCGGGCTGAGGGGTCGTGCACGTCCTTGTAAAGATGTTCGATCCTGTCAGTGTTGAAGGTGCTGGAGCGTCTGATGAGGCCGTGCACAGCGTAGCCCTTATCTAACAGGAACTCCGCCAGGTACGAACCATCCTGCCCTGTTATGCCTGTAATGAATGCTGTCTTCATGTTCTTCCTTTCAATAACTTTAAAGAATTATATGAATTTGATTTTTTTCATTGCAAAGGCCGTCATCTTCAAAAGCAGCCAGCCATGCCGGAACCGGTCAATCTGTGTTGATCCGTAGGTCCGCTCCCGGTACCTTATCGGAATCTCGACAATCTGAAGGTTCAGTTTCGCGGCTCCGAAAAGCAGATCAAAATCACCGAAAGGATCGAACTCACCAAAGTAGCTTCGTCCTGCGACGATTTTCTCGTAATCCCTGCTCCGGAGGACTTTGGTTCCACAAAGTGTATCCCTTATTCGTTGATCGAGGAGGTAGGTAAACATGGTACTGAAAAATTTATTTCCCAGAAGATTCAGCGTTCTCATGGCCTCTTTTTCCATTTGATACACAAGGCGGCTCCCAATAACAAGCTCTCCCTTGCCGGAGACAATCGCTTCAAAGAATTTCGGGAGAGATTCGGGAGGAATGGTTAGATCGGCATCGAGAATCATGAGGACATCACCTTTTGCTTCCCGAAACCCCTTGCGAACGGCATCGGCCTTGCCTTTGCCATCCTGAACCATTACCTTAATGTCCCTGTCGGGATAGGCCTTCTGAACCTTGTAGCACTCGGCCAGGGTGTCATCTTTTGAATGTCCCTCAACGAATATAAGTTCCGTGTGTTTTCCCATTGCCGGCATGCGTTTGACAACATTCTCAATATTTCCTTTTTCATTGCGGCACGGGACTACAACGGAACACGTTGTGTCGTCCTCGTCCCTCCTTTTCTCGCATGTCCTGGCAATGACAATTTCATTCAAAGCCAGCTTACGGAAGAAAGGCATCTTCACGATTATCCTGTTTAACAGGGTTGAGATAACGGGAATATATACAGGCATGAGAATCTGATAATCTGCCTTGACAGTTTCGAAGTTACTGAGCTTTAGGATATTTCGGATGTCTTGCGGCGGCAGCCAGTGCATAATGGGCCGTTTCATCCGCAGGCCAAACCACTCGGCAATTTTCAAAATTGGCTGCCACAGATAATTAAAGTAGACGATGATAATCCGCGTATCCGCTTTGCAGACTTTTTTTAAGCCCGTAAGAGACGCTTGAATGTCATCTACGTAACCGATAACGTTTACGAGAAGAATATAGTCGAATTTCTCGTCCGTTTGCAAAGCCTCCAAATCATCCACACGGAATTCAACGCCGGGATATTTCTCTCTTGCCACTTCAATCATCTTCGGGCTGAAATCAATTCCGACTTTGCGTGAAGCCTCTAATGATGCGATCAGATTACCAATACCGCAGCCGATCTGCAGGATGGATGATTGGGCAGGGACAAGAAACTTGATATAATTCGCTATGGCCCTGTGATAGTAATCCCCTTTCTTCAGCCATTTCTCTCTTTTTCTGGCGAGGGAGTCAAAATATCTTATTTTATCGTCTTTATTAATGGGCAGTATCCTTAATAAAATTTCACAACAATCATCTCTTCTCCAACATCTCACGGATAACATCTTGTACTGTCTTTACTTCGAGAGTTTGGAGGCATATGCTCCGTTCCGAACCGTTGCAGCCCTTTTTATAACACGGCACACAATCCATGTTTGATACGACAACACGGTGCTTATCACCGACAGGAGCCCAATCGCGCCAATCAGAAGGACCGTAGATTGTTAACGTCGGCGTCCCCACAGCGGCGGCAATATGCGGAGCCGCGCTGTCAACCCCGAGATGAAAGCTGCTCATACTGAGCGCGCCGGCCAGTTCAGCCAGCGTTGTCTTGCCCGCAAGGTTGTACACAGTGCCATTACATTTGTTCACCAGTTCTACAGCTCTGGCCGCTTCCCCTTTATTGCCAACAATAGCGGCAGCAATGTGAAACTCATGCCACAGCCAATTGATGATACTCACCCATTTATCCTCTGCCCATTCCTTATAAGGCCACCGGGAGAATGGATTTACGGTAATCCACCTATTGGAGGGGTCAGATACCGCGTGCTTCATGTCACACTCAGCGAGCAGCTCGTAAACCCGCACCATCACCTGATCTGATACCCAGAGTTTGGGAACCGATGTTTTCCCGGTAATGCCAAAACCCCTGACTATAAGGAGGGATTGCTCTGCGGCGCCTAATATACGCTCTTTCGGAGTGGGAAGCCCAATGAGAAGATGCGTAAAGAGCCAGTTTCGCCAGAAGGGAACTGCGGCATAATAGAGTGATCCTCTTATGGCAGCGCCGGTCAAGCGAGCCATGATCGCCCCCCGATCACCGGAACGAAGATCAAATACCAGATCGAATCTTTCCTGACGCAATTTTTTGATCAACCGCACTTGATCGACGACATCTAAGAGAAGATTGCCCTGGGTGCTCTTCACTTCAAAGATTTTATATATCGATGGATCTGCCTCCAGGAGGCATCCGAAGCCATCCCGAAGAAGAACCGATACATTTGCCTGTGGATAAGTTTCCTTAACGGCCCATAACGTCGGTGTTGCCCAGACTACATCCCCGATATCGCCCAGTTGAATCACAAGGATGTTTTTGATGTCTCCCGTAACTTTAAAATATTCCTTAATAAGCATATTGGCTTAACCGAATTAACCAATTCAAGAACTTTGAAAAGTAAATATCCTCCGGCAAAGCCGGAGGCTTTACGCTTGCTGGCCCCTCGAAGGGGACTGATCGCGAGCGAAAACCAAAAACCATCATCGTCAAGGTTCTTGTAACACCTGTCATTCCCGCAGTGGTTTTGAGCGGGAATCCAGATTTTGTCCGATTTCTAAAAGCTGGATACCCGATAAAAGCATTCGGGTATGACAAACGCATCTTGCATGATAAGCGCGTGTTAACTTCATGCTCCCGGAATTGTCAAACTCCGGGAGTCCCCCGGCAGAGCCGGGGGTTTTCCCAGGATTAATAACCCAGACGACCAGCCGCATAGAGTGGGACATAATGAACGCTATTTCTCTGGCTTATATTGTTGGCGCTCAGTATGTACGCCCTTGGGGGGCGATAGCGCTCTATGTAAACCTTCAGGCTCTTCGATTGGGTCACCCAACCGGATTTAACCTCCACGGGCACGACTTCCCCCTCCCGTTCAAGAAGAAATTCCACTTCCGCCGTGCGCCCCTGCCAGCAGAAGAGGGTCTTATCTCCCGCGGCTCGCAGTTCCTGAGCCACGAAATTTTCCGCGACGTAACCCTGGTAGCTGCCGAAGTCATAGTTCAGGAACGTGGCCGGGGCGACGCCGCTTGCAGCTCCCAGCAGGCCCACATCAAAGAAGTAGAGTTTGAAGCGGTTTTCCTTCACATACCCGGAAAGGGGAACGCCGACGGCGTCGATAATTGGCGTCCGGATGGCCAGATTGGCGCATTCCAGCCAGTCCAGGGGAGCGGACAATCTCTCGTAACCCCGGATTCCTGGGATCCCT
>CAITLA010000003.1 GCA_903893135.1 uncultured Syntrophaceae bacterium
AGAAATACTTTGCTTGGTACGTTAATTTTAAAAATGGTAACTAATCAACAACACCTTACCTATACTTATACCCGAAATGACACAAGTGATCATGCAAGGATTGAGAGTCTCGCGTTTCGGATATAGTGTTTAGTATTATTCAAGTTGTATGTGCCGCCTCACCATCTCGGCATATCTATCTGCGGCCCCCATATTAGAAACCACAATTCTCCGCCCCTCCTCTCCCTTCCTGGCAAGCGCATCAGGATCAGAAATGAGCGTAAGGATGCCGTCGAGCAATTTTTCGCCGCTTTTCACCATTATCCCCGCTCCGGCTTTTTCCAAAAGTTTTTTTTCATCCCTGAAGTCATCCATGAAAGGTCCATAAAAGATGACCTTCCCCCATGCGGCAGGTTCGAGGATATTCTGCCCGCCCTTCGGGACAAGGGAACCGCCGCAGAAAACCACAGAAGCGAGAGAGTATACTTTGAAGAGTTCACCGATGACATCGACAACAATGATCCGCTCAACCGTTCGATACCTGCCACCGTTGATTTCAGCCATGGTCATACAATCTGCAAAGCCGGCCTCCTTGACGAGGGAGAGAACTGCATGACCTCTTTCAGGGTGCCGGGGGATGATTATCAATTTGAAATCAGGGTATCTCTCAAGGAGGCGCATGTAAACGTGGAGGACTATTTTCTCTTCGCCGTCATGGGTGCTTCCCGCCACGAAGACCCTGTCCATTTTTGTAAGGTTCAGTCTTCTTTCCATCTCTTCCCGGACAGGTGGTGAGGCCTTCGCTGCCAGGCTGTCGTACTTTGCGTTCCCCATGACATGAACCTTGGGTGGCGCCATTCCAATGGCTTTCAGACGCTCGGCGTCAATTTCCGAAATCACGCCTATTTCGTCTATCAAATTTAGAATGTCTTTCCAGAAGAACCTTGTCATGGCATACTTCTGATAGGAGCGCGGAGATATGCGACCGTTAACCATTACAATCTTCGCTCCCTGCTCTTTACACACTCTGATGAAATTGGGCCAGAGTTCCGTCTCTGTAAGAATGAAGATATCAGGTCTCACCTCTGTGATAACTTTTCTTACGACAAATGGGATATCAAGAGGGTAGTATATAAAAGACGTAGCTCCCGTGACAATCCTTCTGGCCATGTCCTGGCCTGTTTCCGTGCTCGTGGATAGCACAATGCAGGCCTCAGGGAAGTGCGTTCTTAAGGAAGCTACGATTGGCTCGGCAGCCGTTACCTCGCCCACGGAAACAGCGTGTATCCATATCCTGGGGCTGCCCTTCATCTCCGCAAAGGTTGAAGGCCGGACAATCCCGAACTTCGGCCCCATGCTTTTTCTGTATTTCCCCATCAGCGTCATCTTGATCGCATAGTAGGGGAGAGCCAGCAGGGCAGCCACGAATAGTAGAATGTTATAAAGAAAGTACATCGATTACAATTATGTGATTCGATTTTTCCGGAAGCATGGTCTTTAACAATTATTTTGTCAAGGGTCTTTTCTCCCTTCCAGTAATTATTGACAGGTTAGCCTCGATGGTGTATTGACATTGCGTCAGCAATCTTCTTTCAAAAATGACTCAAAACACTTTCTTAGTAGATTTTAATAGAACGGAAAAGAAGGCATGTGATGAAAAAAATTGCCCCCTCCATCCTTTCCGCTGACTTCGGCAGGCTCGGTGAAGAAATCCTGGCTGCGGAAAAAGCGGGCGCCGACTGGATACACATAGATGTAATGGATGGTCATTTCGTTCCCAATATCACCATCGGACCAGGTCCGGTAAAATGGCTTCGAAAGATCACAAGACTTCCTTTCGACGTGCATCTCATGATCTCAAATCCGGAACTCTATATAAAGTCATTTGCCGAAGCTGGAAGTGATATCATAACCGTTCATGTCGAGACGGACTCGCACCTCAAGAGGACAATTGCTCAGATAAAAGAAAGGGGCGTCAAGGCGGGTGTGTCTCTTAATCCTGCCACACCTCTCGCTCAGATTGAGCCGATTCTGAAAGACGTCGATCTTCTCCTTGTCATGTCCGTCAATCCCGGATTTGGGGGACAAAAATTCATAGAGAGTGTCCTGCCGAAGATAGAGCAGGCCAGGAAGATGGTAAATGCCGTTTCACCTGATGTTACCATCGAAGTTGACGGTGGCATAACTCTCGATAATATTAGATTGGTTGCCGAAGCCGGCGCAGACGTCATGGTGTCGGGCGCCGCCATCTTCGGAAGCGGAGACTATGCTCATACCATCAGAGCCATGAAAGCCCTCATAGGCGGTTGATCTCCACTTAAAATTGGAAATGCCCCTATCCCCATACTTGTCAAGACGGGGACGGGGCATTTTTTGTATGACTACCGTGCCTGCAGAGCTCTGCCGATGGTCATGATTTCAGCTTCTTTAGTTCCTTCGTAAAGTTCGAGAATTTTGGCGTCGCGGTACCATTTCTGGACGTTGTACTCATCAATGTAACCGTAGCCGCCATGCAGTTCCACGGCGTAATTCGCGCAAAAGACCGCCGTCTGACCTCCGCAGTATTTTGCCATCGCAGCCAGCATATAGTCCGGCCTGCCCTCATCAAGAAGCCATGCAGATTTATAAATTAGACCGCGCAGAGCCTCTATCTTTATCGCCATCTCCGTCAATTTCATCTGGGTCAACTGGAAGGAACCCAGGGGGGCTCCGAATGCCGTTCTTTCCTTTACGTACTTGATGCTTGTCTCCAGGCATGCCTCGGAAAGGCCGAGGGCCTGGGCGGCAACCAACACCCTTGTTGTATCAAAGAAATGCATCAGCTGCCGGAAGCCGTTGCCTTCCTTGCCAACCAGGTTCGTCCGGGGAACCCGCACATCCTCAAAAGCGATTTCTGCCGTGTCACTGGAGCGGATACCCATTTTCCCATGAATCTTGTTTCTCGTTATTCCCGGGGTATCGGCACGAACCAAGATAAGGCTGAAGCTGTTGTGCTTTTTTTCCTCCGGGTTGGTAATGCACTGGGCTACCATGAAGTCACAGACGGTTCCATTGGTTATGAACATTTTATTTCCGCTGATGACATAGTCATTTCCGTCTTTAACAGCCTTGGTTCTGTATCCCGCCACATCTGTGCCGGCGTTGGGCTCCGTAAACGCCCCCGCGCTTACCTGTTCACCCCTGCATACGGGAGGGAGAAATGTCTTTTTTTGCTCTTCCGACCCGAAGTGTAGTATGGATTCACAGCCGAATGTGGCGGCAACGACGTTCAAGCCGATCCCCATATCCACCTTGGACAGTTCTTCCGTGATGATGGTATTGCCCAAAAAACCTGCTCCCGCGCCACCATATTCTTCGGGAATCCATGCCCCGACCAGACCATTTTCAGCGGCCTTCTTGCGAATCTCCGGGGTGTATTTTTCTCCCTCGTCACATTCATGGGATATCCCGGTAAACTCAGCCTGGGCAAATTTGTACGACATCTCCTTCAACATCTTCAGTTCATCGTTCAATTCAAAATCCATTTTTTGTCCTCCTAATCATATAATTTTCTTAGTTGAATTCTGTTGATCTTACCCACTTTAAAGTGTGGCATATCGTGTTGCCACTCGCTTGCAGAAGTTATTTATTAAGGAAGGAATTGACCTGCAAAGAACTTTCTAATATAAGAATGCGTGGAAAATAGCAGAATCGCGGTGTCGAGGTCAAGAAAAAACCGGATTACATGGATAATGAATAATTTCGCGCTGCATGCCCAACCTGCGGAGCGGCAGAAGAGCCATACATCCTGTCTGCAATGATCAATTGATGAACCAAAGTGGAGACTATCCATCATGCACATCATCATTGACGGGTATAATCTGATAAGACAGTCCGATGCACTAAGGCGGTATGAGAAATTCAGCCTGGAGGCAGGCAGAAATGCCCTGATACGAAGTGTATCCCTTTATAAAAAACAGAGAGGACACAAGGTGACCATTGTATTCGACGGCTGGCAGAGTGGACCTGTCGAGGAAGAGAGGGATAAACTCTCAGGCATTGACATCATATATTCCCGGAAGGGTGAAAAAGCTGATGAAGTCATCAAACGAATGGTTAAAGAAAGGGCAGAAGAAATTATTGTTGTCACGTCGGACAGGGACATTGCCGATTTTGTCAGTCGCAGAGGAGGAACAACAATATCATCCCAGGAGTTTGACGAGCTGATGGGGAGGACGAAAACCGCTGTAAGCGAGCATGCCCGCCATACGGAAGAAAGATGCGATAAAGAAGAGGATGATGAAACAAGGGCGGGTGCAAAAAAGAAAGGCCCATCAAGGAGACTGTCCCGGAAGAGAAAGTCAGCCATGGAAAGAATACGGAAGCTTTGACGGATCGTCTACCAGTTTATTCCCTGGCTTCTCAAAAAGTTCTTTGCATCTTCGTCCCCCAATCTTGCTGCTGTTTTCAGATCCTCAAATGCCTGCCTTTGGTTGCCGAGGCTGTAATAGGAGGCTACCCGATTGTAATAGGCCTCTCTATATTTTGGGTTAAACTCGATGGCTCTGTCAAAATCCCCGAGGGCCTGTTTGTAGTTGCCAAGCCTGACATAGTTAATCCCCCGGTTATAATAGGCCTCCGCATATTTCGGGTTAATCACGATTGCCTTGTCAAAATCACCTATGGCCTGTTTATAGCTCCCAAGTATGCTATAAGCAATCCCACGGTTATTATAGGCCTTTGCATGCCTCGGGTCTATCTCTATAGTTCTGTCGTAATCCCCAACCGCCTGTTTGTGGTTTCCAAGTCTGCTGTAAGCAAGCCCTCGGTTATAGTAGGCCTTTTCAAGTTTAGAGTCGAGTTTGATGGCTTCGTCAAAAGTCTCTATCGCTTTCCTATAGTTGCCAAGGTCGTTATAGGCGGCACCGAGGTTAATATAGGCACGGCTGTTATGATCGGTAACTTTCAGGGCATGACTAAACACTGTGATGCTATTTTGCCAGTACCCGACCTGTGTCCATGTAACAATGAAAAAACATAGAAGGCTTAATGCAGACGACGCGAAAAGCAGCTCTTTCCGGAAGCGCCATTTTTTTAAGATTTCCTGAATGCCCCATGCCGCCACGATGAACAACCCGATCAGGGGGATATAGGTATACCTATCCGCCCTGGCCTGTGAGCCGACCTGCACAATCCCGATAACAGGTACGAGTGTACCTACATACCATAGCCATCCCACTGCCAAATACGGGATTCTCTTTGCCGCCCAGATAACCGTTAAGGTTACAAAGAGAAGGACTAAAACCGCGCCTATGACCTACCAGGCCGGCAGCAGTCCCGGATGAGGATAAAAAATAGCAAGATCATTTGGCCAGATCATCTTTCTGATGTAAATGACATAAGAAACGAAGGCGTTCGCAATACGATCACTCAGGGGAAATGCCTCTATGGATGCCACCGCGCCCCCTTTTTGCTGGGCAACGTATGTTACGATACTTGACAGCGCTGTCAAGGCAAAGAGGGGGATTTTTTCCCAGAGCAGAGGACGAATCAATACCCATTGATATTTATAAGCTGCCGGTTTTTCCGCTTCCGCCTCTATCTTTTCCGCATACTTCTTCTTAGCAGTTCCTTTTTGTTTATCCACAGACACAGGCCTATGTGAGTCCGTTTGGATTTCCTGTGCTGATCTTTTCTGCCGGAATCGCTGGAGGGGCCAGTAGTCGAGAAGGAGAAGGACGAAGGGAAGGGTTACCAGCATGGGTTTTGCCATCAGGCCTAAGGCAAGGAATATAAGAACAGGCAGATATCTCTGAAGTGCAGGACGTTCAACATAATAAATATACGTTCCCATGGTGAGCATCCAGAAGAAAGTCGAGAGGACGTCCTTACGCTCAGAAACCCAGGCGACGGATTCCACGTGGAGGGGGTGAAGCGCAAACAAAGCAGCAACAAAAGCGCTCTGCCAGAGCGCACGGGTCATCCGATTGAGGATAAGAAATAATAACAGAGTATTGGCGATGTGAAAGAAAACGTTCGTTAGGTGATGCCGTCCCGGTTTCAAACCAAAGAGCTGACAGTCCAGCATATGGGAGAGCCAGGTCAGGGGGTGCCAGTTTGCGGCATGACTGGTCGTGAATGCCCATTGAATTCCCTCTGGGGTAATGCCATTCTGAATATGACTGTTTTCGGTTATATAGTCTTCATCGTCAAAAATAATGAAATCGCAATGATTGACCTGCCAGAAGACAGCGAGCACCGCCAAAGTGAGAAAAAGACAAATCAAGAGCTGGCGACGGTAGTTTGGTATTTTTTGAACCATAGAAAAATTGTCCTTAAAGCGCGGTCTTAAAGATAACGTCAACGATTCGCCTTCTGTTGTGCCAATGCAACCCTCAGGTTATCGCTCGCTTCTCTAAAATCAGGTTTCATTCTTAGTGCCTCCCTGAAATGGTCGATGGCCTCACCGGTCTTCCCCGATCGGGCTAAGGCTATTCCCCAGGCGTTGTGAGCTTGAATAAATCTGGGATTGATTCTAATTGCCTCCTGGAATTGACCAATGGCTTCCTCATAGTGATCAATCGACATCCAGGCTACTCCCAGATTATAGTGTGTACCCCAATTTGTTGGATCGGCTTTAAGCGCTTCCTGGTAATGACCAATGGCTTCTTTGAATATCTTCTTTGAAATTAACAGTGCTGCAAGATTGTTATGTGCCTTGGCATAATTTGGCCGCAGTCTAAGAGCTTCTTGATAGCTTAGAATGGCCTCATCAGTCCTGCCTTGTGCAGATAAGTGATTTCCTAAATTGAAGTGGGCATTTTCATAGTTTGGTTTTATTCTTATAGCCTCTCTATAGTGCACCATGGTTTCTTCTCTTTTTCCAGCGTCGCTCAAAGCAATTCCCAGATTGTTGTGCGCCAGATAATTGTTATCTGTAACCTGGATGGCATGCTCAAAAAGAGTGATACTGTTTTGCCAGTACTTGACCTGCATCCAGGTTGAGAACATTAAGACCGACAAAACAATTCCTGCTCCGGTAGTAAGTATGTATTGTCGATAACGCCAATTTCTTGCAATATCAGGGACCGCCCAGGTCGTTGCCACAAAGACACCGATGATGGGAATATAGGTATATCGATCTGCCATGGACTGCATTCCTACCTGTATTATGCCGATGACAGGAACGAGTGTCCCCAGGTACCATAACCATCCCATGGCAAGATAGGGCATTTTTGCCGCCCATCTGATGATTAGTAAGGTTACGATCAATACGAATACAGCGGCAAGAAAGACTTCCCATAGTGGAGGTGTTCCCTGATGCGGGTAAAATACGGCGAGACTGTGGGGGTAGATCATCTTTCCGATATAGCCTGCATAAGAGATAAAAGCGTTGCAGATTCGCGCACCGATGGGAAGTACTTCGAAAGACTCTATCGCTCCTACCTTTTGCTGGCCGATAAAAGTCAGCATAGTTGAGATGGCCGAGAGGGCGAAGAAGGGAATCTTTTCCCGGATGAATGGCCATAAACGTTGCCACAGCCGGGAGTGATCCGGCGGTGTAGTCCCTTTGCCGTTAGCTGACGCAGAGATTTTTCTCGCTTTCTTTTTTTCTTTTTTTGATTCTGATATTTTTGGAACATCAAGGGACTGATTTAAGCGAAGACGGCCCAGAGGCCAGTAATCGAGAAGTAACAGCACACACGGCAGACTAACCAGCATGGGCTTCGCCATGAGCCCAAGGGAAAAAAATACAATGGTGAGCAGATATTTCTTCACTCCAGGCTTCTCAGTATAGAGGACATAAGCTCCCATCGTGAGCATCCAGAAGAAGGCGCTGAGGACATCCTTTCTTTCAGCTATCCAGGCGACAGACTCCACATGCATGGGATGAAGGGCGAATAGAGCAGCCACAAAGGCGCTTTTCCACAGAGCGTGGGTCATGCGGTTGAGAATTAGAAACAATAATATGCTGTTGATAATATGTAAAAGAAGATTGACAAGATGGTAACCTCCGGGATTGAGTCTGAATAGCTGATAATCCATCATGAAGGATAACCAGGTAAGAGGCTGCCAGTAGCCGGCATGACTCGTCGTGAATGCCCATTTCAGAAATTCCAGATTTAATCCGCTCTGTATATGCAGGTTTTCTGTGGTGCACCTGGGGTCATCGAAATTGACAAAATCATTGTTCTTGACCTGCCAGAAGACAGCAAGCACTGCCAAAGTGAGAAAAAGACAAATCAAGAGTTGGCGACGGTAATTTGGTATTTTTTGAAACATAGAAAAAAGCTTGATTAAAGAAACGTTATGTTGAAAGTGATATAAGGGGCTTCACTCTTACTACTGAGCTTCGGTATTTATTGCCCGTTTCATTTACGTACAGACTTTCACAATAAATCGCTCCAGCAGGAACTTTGGCTCTTTCGTCGTGGTCTTGAAGGCAATGTCCATATCGACGAGGTCTTCCAAATATTTCAACAGGCGCTCGTGTGAGAATCGATAAGAATTTTTCACGGCATTATAAATGACGTACGGATGTTGACCGTCCAGAGTACCTTTTCCCCCTTTATCGCCTCTCCATTGCAAGATGACCGGATAAACGGACCTCTGAAACTTTTCATAGTCCATATTGGGCTCAATAGACCCAAGCTTGCCTGATATGATAAACATCTTGGCATGGAGGAGAAATCTGATTTCCCTTGCTATCATAGACAGGATCAACACGTGGTGAATACCCTGATCGAAAAGATCTTTCAGATTTGACAAGGCCACGTCCAGCTTCCTCGCGACAAGAGCGCCTGTTAAATCAAAGAAGGTATCTTCTTTCGTTTTTCCTATGACCTCTTCGACGTCCGACTCCTCTATCGATATCTTGTCACCTGTGTAGGTGATTAACGTTTCCAAGGCTTTCATGGAATCGGCAAGGTCAAAGCCTGTTTTCCTGCCCATAGCGATCCATGCGCCTGGCGTCAGTTTTTTTCCACTTTGAGCCAGGAGATCTTTTGCCGTATCCATCAGGGCATTCTTCTGCCTTGCCTCACCCTTTAGACGAGAAAAATTAAGGACAATTCCAGTTTCGGATATGGTCTTGAAAAGCCTCTTCCTCTTGTCCACTGTCTCTGCGGTTATGATCAGGTGGATGCCTGCCGGGATGCCTTTTCTCAGGGTGTCTTCAAGACGTTCCGCGCCCCCTCTCTGCTCACCCACATCCATTCCGCGGCTTATACAGGTCTCGATCATTTCGGGGAGCCAGGTTTCCCGATCATGTCCGCTGTCGCCTTCAACAGTTTTTCGCCAGTTGTCGCTGGTAATTTTTTTCCAGCCGCCGTCTCTGAGATCATCGATGTTCCAGCCTGTGATCTTCAGGAATTGCAAAAAATACCTGACTGCCATGTCGGGGTCATTTTCAAAATGTTGTCTGATTTTTTGTACTATTTCAGACAGGGCAATTCTTGTTTGAAAAAGACGCGTATTTGTCAGCACGACAACTTTTCTTCCTGGAATGAGGGGGGGTGTCAGGATGGTTTCGCAAAGGCTGTCTACGTCTTCCATCTCTCCATCCATGAAGAAGAGATTCATGTCTCTATCGCTTGCGGGGATGATAGCCGCTATGATTTTATTCAGGGTGTCTTTGGCAAGATATTCTTCATCACCATACAGGAGATAACAGGGAGAAGGGTCCGCCTTCCCTTTCTTGAGTTCCATCAGTGTCTTTTCAAAATCCATTATGCTGACTGCGGTGTAGTTAACTTTCTTCTAATTATAAAGGCGTTTTTTATTGCCTGTCATTCCGCATGCGTGCGAGGAATCTTAATACGCTTTATTCCAAAATGCCTCGCTTCGCTCGACGTGACAATTCGGCGCCACTTTTATCGAAACTTGATATAGGTATCAGATGAGATATTACAGGGTTTTTAGAGAATGACAAATTTCTTTATATGCTTTACTACTTCATCGGGATCATCAATGATCTGGATGATTTCGAGATCACACGGTTCAATCTTGTCGTTCCCGAGCATGGCGCCTTTCATCCAGTCCATCAGTCCCTGCCAGTATTCGCTGCCCATCATTATGACGGGAAAGCCTTTTATCCTTTTTGTCTGAATCAGGGTCAGGGCCTCGAAGAGCTCATCCATTGTTCCGAAGCCTCCCGGGAGGATTACATAGGCCACAGCATATTTTACAAACATTACTTTACGGATGAAAAAATATTTGTATTCGATAATGGTATTGGCGTACGGGTTTGGTTTCTGCTCATAGGGAAGACGGATGTTCATACCTATCGACTGGCCGCCTGCTGCTGCCGCTCCCTTATTGGCCGCCTCCATGATGCCGGGGCCGCCTCCTGTAATTACACTGAAGCCGTTTTCGGCAAGCCTTCTGGCGAGATACTCTGTCTTCTTGTAGTATGGATCATCAGGTCCGACTCTTGCGGATCCAAAAATGGTGACACCGTTTTTCACCTTGGACAGGGTTTCAATGGCTTCCACAAATTCAGCCATGATGCGGAATATCCGCCATGATTCCTCTATCGACAGGGAATCGACCAAATATTGTTTTTCATCCATTGTGTTCATTCCGGGTCTCCTATAAGCATCTGGCGGGAGAGCCCGGCCTCGGTGATCGTGGTTCTTACTGTTGAAAAATTCTTAGTAACTTCTGCGGCGCTGAACCTTGGCATAACGTCTGCGAGCTTCGATGGCTTTGCGTTTCCTCTTTACAGAAGGCTTCTCATAGGCTCTCCGCAGCTTTAGCTCCTTAAACAATCCGCTTTTTGAGAGTTTGTTCTTCAGGATTTTCAAGGCCTTTTCAATGTCATTGTCGTATACTTTTACTTCCAAAACAACCATTCCTTTCTTTTTTTAATAACGAAATATAAATTATTTGAACTTTGAGCCAAAAGGGGACAAAAAAAGGGCAGTACGGCACTAAGACCAATTAGGCCTTTGCCGTAAACTACCCTTTGTTAACTTATGTTAGACCACACTCCTTACTTTAGAAGGATTTTCTTTAATACCTTTAAGAATTCTTGATTTTCTTCGCGGTTGCCAACCGTTACTCTCATGCAATTCTTCAAGACCCCGGGAGAGTTTAGATTCTTAATAAGAATCCCTTCCTGGGCTAAGACGGAGTATATGTTATCCGTATCAAAATCGCAACTAAAAAAAATGAAATTTGCATCCGTTGGATAGGGATGTACACCCGCAATCTTTCCAAGAGCGAAGAGGAGTTTTTCCCGACCTTCAATTATATCCCTCGTCTGGCCTGAAAATATGTCAATGTGGTCCAAATAGAACCCGGCAGCAACCTGGGAAAGGGCATTGATATTATAGGGTAGCCTCACCTTGTCGAGTTCATGGACGAGAGGCGGTGCTCCGATTAAGAAGCCTATCCTCATGGCGGCAAGTCCCACTTTAGAGAGGGTCTTTAAGATAACCAAGTTGTCATATTTCGTAAGGAGAGGCAGCAAGGTTTTTCCGGCGAAGCTGCCGTACGCCTCATCCACGACCACAATACCTGTTGACGCCTCAACAATGGCGGCGACACTCTTTTCACTGAAGCAATTTGACGTAGGACTGTTGGGGTAACTCAAAAAGGTCAGTACGGGTGCATCTTTGGCGATCCGGTTTAGCATTGCATCCAGGTCTAAATCAAAAGAGGCATTGAGGGGCACCGCTGCTACTCTATGACCGGAATTCGACGCGATAATTCTGTACATGACAAAAGTCGGTACCGGAACCAGGACGACTGATGATGAATTTACCAGAGCGGCGCAGAGGATCTGAATAAGCTCATCAGACCCGTTACCGATCATTATCATATTATCGGCTACGCCATAGTGTTCGGCAAAGCGTTTCCTGATCAGGGGCGCACCCGGTTCCGGGTATCTGTTCAGGAAAACATTTTTCATCTCTTTGAAGAGTTTTCTTTTAATAAGGGGGGGGAGCGAAAAAGGACTCTCATTCGCATCCATTCTGATGCGATAGGGCATGATGTCGGCCCGATAGCCTTCCTGCTCGCGCACTTCCTTCTTAATCAGAGTTCTTACGTCCATCTGAAGCGACCTTGCCTTCCATATTCCATTTATCAGTCATATATTTATCATTCATCAGCCGTAACTTCAAGGACTCCTCGTGAGCGGTCAAACATCCCTCCACCAGCTCGATATCCAGCTTCTTCTCAAAACTCTTTTTTATGACATGGCAGATATTTTCCACGGACACGGACGCGCCGATTTGCTCATGTATCGATGTCACGGACCCGCGCAACTTCTTGGCTTGCAATGTCCCGTCGCCTTGCTGAGGCAGCAGGAGGGCACATGTTTTGAGCGGGTCAAAATCCACCAGGATTGAGCCATGCTGAAGGAAAATACCCTTTGATCTTAGTTGGGCGCTGCCGCATATTTTCTTCTTTTTTACCAGAAGCTCATAACGGGACGGCGACGAGAAACAGACAGCTTTCAGGGAATCGTCCTGATACGACCTCCCGTCACCTTCCATCTCGGCTTCTATGCCAAGTTCCGATAGTCCCCCGGCGATACAGCCACTGATGACCTTGTATGTTCCCAAGATGTCCGGCGGGAAGAGGGGATTACGCTCACTGGCGATTACCGCATAGGTCAGATCATTTTCATGAAGGACAGCCTTCCCCCCCGTCGGGCGCCGGACGATATCTACGGAATATCGTCTGCACGCTTCGATATTTACCTCTTTTGAGGTTGCCTGAAAATATCCTAAAGACACTGATGGAGGGGACCAACTGTAAAATCTGAGTGTAGGCGGTGAATCTGGCCGTTGATTTTCCCGGAAAATGGCCTCATCAATGGCCATGTTTTCAAAGGCATTCAAGCGCTTGAATGAAATGAATCTCCATATCATGAAAAAATGTCAGTCGCTCTCCGCTTCTTTAAGTACAAAGTCATGGTATTCTCTTGAATCCAGAAGATCATCAAGCTCTTCCGAATCCGACATCTCCAGAGTAATCATCCATCCTGTATCATGAGGGTCACTGTTGACAATGCCGATGTCGTCTAATATATCTTCGTTGACACTTACTATCGCACCACTCACGGGTGAAATAAGCTCGAACACACCCTTTGCAGATTCAATAGTGCCGAAAGGTTCGTCCCTTTCCACATAAGAGTCAACTTCGGGCAGTTCTATCGCGAGGATTTCTCCCAATTTTTCCTGGGCGTAATCCGTGATACCGATGGTAGCCAATTCACCTTCAACCCTGACCCATGCATGTTCTCTGTTGTAAAAAAGATCATCTGGAAATACCTTCATATCGCGGCATCCTAATATATGAAATTATTGTATTCTTTTTTAGAATCAGTGCAGCACCGTGAAGTCCTTCGATACTTTTGTCAAGACCTCACACCCATCCTCTTTAACCAATATCATATCTTCAATGCGGACGCCCCAGAGGTCAGGGATATAGACAGCGGGTTCTACGGTCAATACCATTCCCGCCTCAAGGACCATTTCCGAATTGCTTGCTATCCGCGGCGCTTCGTGAACATCAAGCCCGACACCATGGCCTGTACCATGCGTAAAATACTTGCCCAGCTTGCCAGTCTCAATGCAGTCCCTGGCAATGCGATCGATTTCCACACAAGGGATGCCGGCTTTGACAGCTTCCAATGCCCGGTCGTGCGCGGTCTTTACCAGGGAGTATGCCTCTTCCTGTTTCTTGTCTTTCACGCCTACGGCAAATGTGCAGGTCTCATCAGAATGATAACCGCAATACACGGCGCCGTAATCTATTATGACAATATCGCCATTTTCAATCGCTCGTGATCCCGGCTGCGCGTGAGGTTGCGCTGAGTTCGCTCCCGACGCCACAATAGTCGGGAAGGAAACTTGTTCTGCACCACATCTTCTCATGCGAAAATCCAACTCTATGGCAATATCCGTCTCTCTTACACCCGGCTTTATGAGATCTCGAACAGCAGTAAGAGCCTCACACGATATCTCTGCTGCTCTTCTGATATACGCAATTTCTTTCTCATCTTTGACGGCTCTGAGAGCGCCGATTTGGTCGGACATCGGGTTCAACTTCAAGGCACCCAGTTTTTCCGTCAGTTTCAAATGGGTGTTGACATTCATCGCCTGCGATTCAAATCCTACGGATCTCAAACTACCGTCTGAAAGGATCGCCACGATTCCATCTATCTTTTCTTTATACTCGAAGACGCGGGGCCCCTCTACTTCTTTTCTTGCCTGATTAGTATAGCGGCCGTCAACAAGGAGAATCTCTTGCTTTTCTCCTATCACGAGCGCCCCGTCACTGCCTGTGAAGCCCGTAAGATAGCGGACATTTTTCATATCAAGAAAAAGCAGGGCATCAATATCGAGTTCATGAAGAATAGCCCTTACTCTTGCCATCCTGAGAGGAGGTACCGGAGAGTCATGATGCATGGCTTCTTAACCTGCCAACATTTTCAAGCCACCTTGTAAGCTCCTTGATTACGGCATCATCCTGCTCTATATGTAAAGACGTCTTTTCTCTAATGCCGTCATGCTGCATTGCCATGACTTCTTCTAACCTGTCCGCAACCAATCTGTTTTCAGGTTCTCTTTTTAGTATCTCACGGAGCATATTGAGAGCCATATCAGGGTGACCCTGTCTGATGTACAGCTCAGCCAAGGTTGTGGTGCAGAAATCGGATGCAACGCGGTCAGTATGGCTATACGCATCCGCATCCATTCCGGCGGACGAGTCATCTATATGGGCTGCGAGGTCATTGACCTTCTCGCATACTTCTTTTGCACTTGATACGGAGGGATTCAGAAAAATGAATTTCCGATAAAATTTAATTGCCTCATTTGTGAGTCCTGCATTCATGCAGAGATCTCCGACATGATGATAGATGCGCGACAATTCAAGGACTTTGGTTTCCAGGTCATCGAGGACTTCACTGACTTTTTCAAGATTCCCCATCTTAAGCAGTGCGTGGCAGCGGATAATATTCGCATCAGCATCGATGGGATAACGCTTAAGCCATGATTCGGCTACATGTGCCGCCTCTTTATACAGATTCTTATCTATATAGGCTTCCGCTATGGAAAGAAACTCCTCTCTTTCTTTGATGGCAGTATCGTCCATATGTTCATGTATCTTGAATCTTAGCGAATTTTCCTGCAGCAGCCCGGACAGGTGTGAGCTGTAACACAGCACCTATAACGTGTCAAGCAAGAAATCCACGCTCCCTAATTGAAAAAACTCAGTAATTATAAGCTAATTTTCAGATGAATTTCACACATGTAATTGGTCAAAATCACCGATTCTTAGTAAAATTGCTGAGAAGTTTTTTTCGTTAGATCTGATGAGGCGAGTCTAATTTATTATAATCACAGGTGTTAAAGCTTATCCATCGGACAGACGTGTATGTGAACTTACGTGGCATGTTGATTGCATTATAATTGCATTAGATATTTACTTTTAGATTTTATATGGAAAAAACACTAAAGAGTTCTCTTTTATTGCCGATATGGTAATATTGAGAGGGAGAATAGCAAGACTCCTTGAAGAAATTGTATAATCTTTGAAATCATAAAGAGAGTCCTGAAAAAGGCAAACTGTCCGAAAGGACGGGACGTAAAGCCACTGGCCTAAATCTTCTTTATTAAAGGGGATACGGCGGCAGGGTTGCCGGACGATTGAAATGAACTTCTGTGATGAAGTAACTTCGGCCCTTCTACTGAGGTGCCATTCTGCACCGTCTGAACCCTGCCACATTATAAAATACTGCCCATTCAACGTTTGCCGGGAATGGATTTCTTGATTTCATTCAGAAAATATGAGATAAAAAAGCGTCAAAAAAATAGCAATAAAGGTGGCGCATTGAAAAGAAAGAACTTATTCTCTGTTTTTTTATATCTATCGTGTGCATTGCTTTTTGTCTCCGCTCCTTCAGGATATGGCCTCGCGTGGGGAGCAGAAGAGAGCCAGGTAAAGAAAGACTGCATCTCCTTGGGCGGGGAAGAGATACAAGATGTATTAAAAAAGCTCAACGCATCTGACGCGAAGGTAATAAGCATTGCAGAAAGTCCCATAAAGGGCATCTGTGAGGTAGCCATCGATATCACGGGACAGACGAAGATATTTTATCTTGACGTTCATAAAAACTACCTGATCCTTGGTTCTTTGGTGGAAGTGGCCAATATGTCCAACAAGACTATGGAGGCTGTTCAAAAAATTCAGGACAAGAAAAGGATCGACACAGCCAAGATACCGCTGACTGACGCCCTCGTCCTGGGGGAGAAGGGCGCCTCGAAGAAAACAGTGGTATTTACAGACCCTGATTGTCCCTTCTGTGGGCAGCTCCACCAGACGATGAAAGAGATCGTAGCCAAAAGAAAGGACATAGCCTTTTATATCAAATTTTTGCCCTTGGAGTTTCATAAGGACGCTTACTGGAAGGCAAAGAGTATAGTATGCAACAAATCGGTAAAGATGCTGGAGGACAACTTCGAAAAGAGGGAGATACCGAAGACGGAGTGCGTCACCGATGAGATAGAAAATTCTATGAAGCTTGCCAAGTCGATGGGCATAGGAGGAACTCCCTCACTGATACTACCGGATGGCAGGCTCAAAATAGGGGCTTTACCCGAGGCGGAACTGTTAGACCTCATTGACGGGAAGAAATAGTATGAAACGTCGTAAAGGATTCACGCTTGTGGAGCTGATGATCGTAGTTTGTCTGCTGGCATTCATTTCAGCCATTGGCGGATTGTGGCTGCACTATTATACGTTAAACAGAAATCTCAGGACTGCCGCGAGAGATATTGCTTCTGACTTCGCCATATTCAAGGGAAGAGCGGTTTCCGACAATATTACATATCAAATCGCTTTTGATACTACTGCACCCGGCAGTTATACTATACAGTCGGTTGTGGGCGGAGTTGTTGCCAACCTCACGACCAAGAGCCCCTCAGCGTTCGGGTCAGGTATTAGAATCATCAGCGCCACATTCGGTGCGGGCGGGTCGCAGACGGTTCGTTTTAGCCCCAGAGGAATCGTATCGTCTCCGGTTGATCAGCTTGTCGTCGGCGACGGCGTTGTTCTGCAGAACACCAGAACCTCTCAAGCCACAATTACGGTCAATTTGACGGGAAGAACGTATGTTACGTTTGTTATTATCTAAACGGGGTATCGGTCTCATCGAGGTGGTTATCGCCATATTTCTGGTCGCCGTCGGCGTTATGGCCATCTTGTCAATGCAGCCAACGGCGTGGCGAACCATAGGAAAGTCAGACTACCTGGGCAGGGGCGCCGGCATGCTGCATAGACATCTTGAATTTTGGGAGGCATGGATCATGAATCCCTGCAATCTGGTCCCCGTAGGGAACAGGCCGGTGCAAAATATCATCGTCAGTGGCCTGGGGGCAGAGGTGCGGGGGGATGCCACCTATACGGTGAATACAACCATCACCGCTCTGGACGTCGCCACAAATACACAGACCGTTACGGTGACGGTCACGTGGCCGGATCAAGTGGCGCGCAATTACAGAAATCTTGTGGAGAGCGCCAGTGTCGCGCGACAGGATGGTTTCAGATTTCCGGCAGGGTGTGCAAATGATTCAAATGCTGCTGTGCCAGCGGGTTACTAATGGGTCAAAACGTATGAATGACGCGAGAGGTTTTACACTTGTCGAGATCGCGATATCCATTGCTGTCTCGCTCATTATGATCTTCGCCATCGGCATGGCCATCGAGTCGGCATCGAGGTCCTCCGGGGGCATAGAGAGAAAGGTTACGGCCCAGCAGGATGTAAGGGGCGCCCTGGAGATCATGGCCCTGGAGATTAAGATGGTCTCCTATAACCCGTCAGTTTCCACGACCATCTGGCGGAGTGACGGGAATCCGGGAGGAGGCGCCGCATTTTGCAATACACAGTCCGCAAATCAAGCATACAAGGGAATTCAGGAGGCTAGAGCGAATTCGATCACCGTGGAAATGGATGTCTTGGGCGGTTTGGACGGAAACGGCAACCCTGACGGCAATGGCTTTCTTACGGAAAATAACGAGATCGTCAGGTATAACTTTGTGCAGACAGGCAATGACAGGTATATTACAAGAGAGACAAACTGCGGGGGGGGCCAACCCTTCCTGGGGGATATAATAGCAAGCGGCCATCCCCGGACGGTAAGAATCATCAATGCTGACGCCGATGTCCTCGTGCCGGTCTTCCGTTACTTCGACGGCCAGGGCGTCGAACTCCTTTTTCCGGCAGGAGGGGCAAATGACGCAAATATACCAAATATAAGAATGATAGAGATTACCCTGGCAATCGAAACGGAGGAAATCGATCCGAGCACAGGCCAGACGCGGAGGATGATCTATAAGACCCGTGAGACCCTCAGAAACAATTGACCCCGGAGAAACCATGCGAAAGAAAATACTGACAGCGCTTTTCAAAAAGAATTCCGAGGCGGGATTCGCCCTTATAGCGGCCATCATGGCCTGCCTGATTCTCCTCGCCCTGGGGATGCTGGTTATTTCTCTATCGACGCAGGATATCAAGGTGAGCACAAAAATTGTCGGAGAAAAGAGGGCTCTTGCTGCCGCGGATACGGGTATTAACAGTCTGTCACAGACATTTAATCCCCAGACCCCCATCCTCGTCCCTACGACTGTCAACAGGGCCGACGGTGTGTCCAGCTATACTATTAATTATCCTGCCACGCGCCCCACCATGGGCGCCATAATGATACCGCTTTCCGGATACTCTGTCAGTGGAAGACAGCAG
>CAITLA010000004.1 GCA_903893135.1 uncultured Syntrophaceae bacterium
CAAACATTAAAGCGTGCCTATCCATTGATCAGTGGTTTTTGCAATTTCCCGGACGGTTTTCGGATTCATGACCAGTCCGATATGTCCTTGTCTGAATTCCTTCAGATGCTTATTGGTCGAAGAAATTACGTTGTAACCATATTTGATGGTCTCCGGTGGGGCAACTACATCGAGGCTGCCCATGATATGAAAGACAGGTAATTTGATATTTTTCAGATTTTCAGTATAATTTATTTTCCCATCGAATGACATGATGCTGTTGCCGAAAAACTGAGACCTTAAGAATTGTATCATCACCTTGGTGGATTCCTCGCAGATGATGTCTTCCATCAACAGATAGACCTCAGGGGGCGTAATCTGCGGAAAACCGATAACGTCATGCAGAGAAGCGACTTGGGTGCTCAGATCGAAAGTAAGCTGACGTATCGATTCATGGAAGTCTAAAAGGTTGGAAAAAAAGCTTTTCAGGTTAATCGTAGAGACTACTTTCGATATGGACAGGGCAAGAAGCTTGTTGAAGACATTACCGGTCATAGTATGTAAGTTAAAGCTTTCCGGAATGAGCTTCGTAAAATATCTTACGAGATTAGTGCCGGGAATACCAAGTTTCATATCCACATAATCCGGTGAGGCAATAGAGACAATACCTGCTATGTGGGTCTCTGGATCGGGTAAATCCTCGCGGTTTGTCATCTGCTGAATTGCCTGATATGAACCCGTGTAACAACGGGCGATGAGTCCGCCCATGCTGTGCCCGTAAACCACGATACGTTCATCTGGATACTGTTCATGTATCCAGGCTAATGCCTTCGGAAAGTCTTCGTTAATAAAATCGTCAATAGACCAGGCCTCATTAAACCAGCCATCCGGTAGTGTACTCTTGGCCCTTCCTCGGCAGTCAAGGGAGATAACCTTATACCCGTATCTGAATGCCATCTCTCTGGCCATCTGATCGAATATCGAGCGATTGCAAAAGAATCCGGGGATCATGAGCAGTGTTTTCCCCGTTTTGTTTTCACGTTCGGGTAAAAACCGTTTCAAACTGATGGAATAACCTCGCGATGTTGGGACGATGTAGCTCGCATCCAGCCGGAATTTAGAATTAAAAATATCTGATCTGCCGATGATCGTTCGTACGGGGATAGACTGGCCGGCTTTCTTTGTATAGTAGAGATTGAGAATGCTGGAATTGGTATCGATCTTTTCGATAGTTTTCCGGACAAATCTAAAATTATATTTACTCTTGTTGAATTCCAGAGCCATAATAGTTGAGATACCCCCGCTCAAAGAATACAACTGGGGAAACAAAAGCTCTTTCTGCTTTCGAGTTAATCGGTCACGGCGGACTCCCCACAGGACGCCGATCGGATTATCACCGAAAAAAATTGCGATCCCCACACTATGGTTCATATCTTCAGTAATAATTTCCTTCAACTTAGGGTGGATACGTTTGTCTTTTCTCAGATCCACCATGACGACGGGAGGTTTTTCTCCATTTCCCCTTTTGATGATTGCCTCCCGCATGATATTCGATGTTAAATTGCTCTCATAGCTTACTGGTGTGGAACGGGTCATTTTTTTGAATTGAGCAAACTCCTTTGGTATATTTTGCTTCGCGATGTCACCAAGCCGGACTTGGCTGGAAACAGCGGCGATACGGGTGGCTTTGCGGTCGACAACTTCGAACAAACCATAGTCGAAACAATAGTCCCTGTCAGTGAAGGTGAGAGAGACGGTCTTGTTGACAAAGGAGTGCCAGATTTTGCTGATAAAATCAAAGACCCGTTCATCCAGTTCAGGGATGAATATTAATTCTTGATCGGGAAGGAATGATTGTTCTGAAAGGGTCATTGGAGATAGGTTATCGTTCATCATGTCCTCTTGAATCGGAATATTTCATTTATTTCCTTAATTTCACATTATTATTGTATCATATGGTTCTCTCTCGAGATGCACCAGCGGCCGGTTTACC
>CAITLA010000005.1 GCA_903893135.1 uncultured Syntrophaceae bacterium
AAGGACATTTTTCCACGGCCATTCCTTTGAAAGTCGGTCAGAACACCATTACGGTCATGGCCAGCGATGTGCTGGAGAATAAATCAACGAAACAGTTTGCCGTGAACCGCGAAGCGGGAATAATCACAGCGGCTATAAGAGCGGTGAGCCCCGTTGACACGGAACTTGCTGCTGCAAAATATTATGCGTTATTAATTGCAGTTCAGGATTATGACAGCGGGGAAGTAGGCAAGCTGGACTTTGCGATTTCTGATGCGCGAGGGCTGGAAGACATTCTTGTATCACGATATACATTTGATAAGGAGAATGTTATCACTCTGACTAACCCTGACAGGAGGACAATATATAAGACCTTGCAGGCCTTAAGGAATAAACTGACCGAAAGGGATAATCTATTGATTTTCTACGCAGGTCACGGATACTGGCTGGACGATATGAAGCAGGGGTTCTGGCTTCCGAGAGATGCCTCGGGCATTAACGATCCCTCAGACTGGATACCGAACAGCACCGTCCGGGATTACATAAAGGCAATCAAGGCGAGGCACGTGCTCCTTGTTGCCGATTCCTGTTTCAGCGGGGGGATTTTCAAGACGAGAGAAGTTATATCCAAACAAAAAGCTTCCGTAGAGAAGATTTATGAACTTCCCAGTAGAAGAGCTATGACTAGTGGTGCTATGAAGACCGTTCCGGACCGCAGTGTGTTTCTCGAGTATCTTATTAAGAGACTTAAGGATAACCGTGATACATATCTGGATACCCAAAAGCTTTTTGCTAGTCTCAGAGAGGCTGTGATCAACAATAGCCCGACTCATCAAACCCCTCTCTACGGAGCAATCAGTGAAGCGGGAGATGAGGGCGGGGATTTCATATTTGTAAGAAGACAATAGTACGTCTCTGTCAAGCAATACTCTCTTATCATGGACATTTGATCCTCAGCATTACCAACAGCTATTGTCGTTTATACTTGCCAGCTTTCAATCCGTATTCATCAGATTTTTAAGATAGGGCAATGTGAAGACTCGTAGGTGTAGTCTTGGCCGGACTTAATCTGACACTGCCTATCAAATAAAGTTTAGGTGGTGGGAGTTCTTCGCGGTTTCGATATTCTCTTTCAGGTGAGCTTTTTTCTAACTACCTCGGCGATTCTCTCGCCGTGTTTTACTGTTTCCTCTTTGGTAGGGCCCTCAACCATGACGCGGCACATATTCTGCGTCCCCGAATAACGAACCAGAACACGACCCCTGTTTCCCAGGGCATCCTCTGCGCCTTTAATCGCCTTGACAATCTCCGGCACTGTTGACAGATCAGGTCTTACCTTGACGTCTATGTTGATCAGCACCTGGGGGAATACGGTCATGACCGTTGCGAGTTCTGAAAGAGGTTTCTCTTCTCTCTTCATCGCGGTCCGCACCTGCAGGGCTGTGATAATGCCGTCTCCCGTTGTATGGTGCGGAAGAAAAATCAGATGACCCGAGTCCTCGCCTCCTACTGCTGCACCTCTGGCACGCATTTCTTCCAGGACGTTCCTGTCTCCCACGTTGGTCATTACGGAATCTATACCCATTTCGTGAAGGGCAGTACCCAGGCCGATGTTGCTCATCACCGTGCGCACGACCAAGTTATTGGCGAGGGTCCCTTCCTTTTTCATCGTCATCGCACAGATGGCAAGGACCTGATCCCCTGTCAGTACCGCACCCTTTTCATCGACGGCGGTGAGACGGTCGCCGTCGCCATCGAATGCAAATCCGACATCTGCTTTTCTCTTCACTACTTCGTGGGCGAGTTTCTCCGGGTGCTGGGACCCGCAGTTGACGTTTATGTTGACCCCGTCAGGATGATCAAACAGGGTGGTAACTTGAGCTCCCAGCTCAAAAAAAGTGTCCGGAGCTATTCTGTAGGTCGCCCCGTTCGCACAATCGAGGACGATTCTCGTTCCCTCCAGGGTATATTCCTTGGGAAAAGTATGTTTTAAAAAAACTGTGTACCTTCCCCTCGCGTCATCCAGTCGATACACCTTGCCCAGGTCTCCAGGTGCAGGGCGCTGCTTTTCGCTTTCGTTTGCAAAAATAAAATCTTCTATGGCAAGCTCTTTTTCGTCGGGAAGTTTGAATCCTTCGGAAGAGAATATCTTGATGCCGTTATCTTGAAGGGGATTGTGGGATGCGGATATGACGATACCGGCGTCAGCCCTCATGCTGCTTGTGAGAAAGGCGATGCCCGGCGTCGGCATGACACCGACCATAATGGCATTCACTCCCATGGAGCAGATTCCCGATACGAGGGCGCTTTCAAACATATACCCGGAGATGCGGGTATCTTTTCCGACAATGATCTTCGCCACATGACCTTTCTTTTTGAACAGATGGGCCGTAGCGCGGCCAATGTTCAAGGCCATTTCAGCCGTCATGGGATATTCATTGGCGATGCCTCGTATGCCGTCGGTCCCGAAAAGCTTTCCCAAAAAAGTTACTCCTTCTGCTCCCAAGTTGCAGGAGCTCTGAGTTTTGACCAAAATATCTTACTCTGTCATTATTACGAAAATAGAATTTAGCTGTCATTCCGGACTTGATCCGGAATCTATATTTTTTAGTACCCTGGATTCCCGCCGGAGCCTGTCCTCGAATGTCCTTATCGGGGACAGGAATGGTATATCTTCAAATCTGTCATTGCACGACAAGCACTATAATCGAGGCCTCTCGTGACTGTGTTTTTCTATAACAATCGGGATGATTTTGCAATAATGATAAATCTGTGATCTTACAAGTGCTGATTGGTGCCGAAGCGGGTCAAGAGAACTGCCCCCAGGCCAAGGACGATGGCGCATACCTTGACCATCCAGCCAACGTAGGGTACCCATCCGATTAACCACAGGATCATAAGACCCCAGATGGTCTCACGCATCATGCTTTGATCATTCCTCTTGAGTACAGCGAATAATTTTCTTCCGACAAGTTGCGACACTGAAATGAAACCGATGAGGACCGCGCAGAGAACGATGGTCATTTCCAGGGGAATCAGGACGATACCGACAACCGAAATTGCCAGAAGTACGGCCAATGGGACAATCAACACCAGCCCGCCAATGCCCCACATGGTAACCTTGAAAGGCTTCTCCTTGATCGCTGCCGAAATCAGACGCACCGGCTTCGGAATCAGAAGCACGGTCACGACGGTAATGATCAGGATGCCGAGGAAAATGGACATGGAGATAATGGCAAATATCCATGACCATCCTTCCCATTCTTCGCTCAGGGCGTTTGTCACGGCTTGAGAGATATCATTGGAATTGATCTCCGTGACGCTGCCACGGACTTCTGCGCCCCTCCCCCTGACAATGATCCCTCCCAGGCAAAAGACGTTCCCGCCGACAACGGCTGTTTTTGCAAGGACCACAGACCCTCCAATCGCTGTCACGTGATTTTCAACGGTGCCCTCCACGGTAATCTGTCCGCCCATGATCAGGACGTTATGAACCTTCGTGCCTTCCTCAACTGTGAGATCGCTGCCGATTTTCACGACGCTCGGACTGTCTGCCTTGGCTGTTGTTGCAGAGCAGCAGATGATAACGAGAATCAGAAAGAGCACCGTCTTCTTTTTCATGTCTTTTCCTTATATGTCTGCTAACGCTGTTTTTCTATGCCGTTCCTATTGCGAAAATCGCCTGCGACTGCGAAAATATTCAATGACCACAGGAAGTACAGATACTACGATAATAGCAAAGATAACAAAAGTGAAGTTACGCCGGACAGCAGGAAGATTGCCGAAATAATAGCCGCCAAAGATGAAAATCGCAACCCAGGCAACACTGCCCGCAATATTATAAATGACGAAACGCAGGTATGACATTTTCCCGACGCCCGCAACGAAAGGCGCAAACGTACGGATAATCGGGATGAATCTCGCGATGACTATCGTTTTCCCTCCGTGCTTTTCATAAAAATCGTGGGTGCGGTCAAGATATTCCTTGTTCAGAAAACGAACGTTGTCCTTGTGAAAAACTTTCGGACCAACGAATTTTCCTATGGCATAGTTCACCGTATTTCCTGCTACAGCGGCGATTGCAAGCAGAATAAACAGCCATTCGATCTGAAGCATTCCCAGGGCGGCAAAGGTGCCAAGCCCAAACAGAAGAGAATCTCCGGGCAAAAAGGGTGTAACGACAAGGCCGGTTTCACAGAATATGACGAGGAAGAAAATGAAATAAGTCCAACCGCCAAAGAACTGAATGATGGAAGCGAGATGCCGGTCAAGGTGAATAAAAAAATCTGCAAAATTGATAATCAGTTCCATTTTCTTTATCCAAAAACTATGATTGCTATGCGCAAGATATCTATAAGAAAGGGTCTGCTGTGTCAACAACAAAGAAGATTCAGGTATGAGCGGGCGCTAACATCTTTTTGTGCGGCAACTTTTTTAATTGATATTTGCTCCGTTCATGTAATAGACTTTTCCGAAAAGGAGGCAGGCTATTCTCGAATTCAAGCCCAGGAAATGCACGAACTGTCTGTAACAGAAAGTATCCTTAATATCGTCATTAAGCACGCCCAGACGAATGGAGCTGAGAAGGTTCTCACCATCGGACTTAAGATAGGCGAGCTCAGTGAACTTGTCGGCGAGTGCATTCAGCACTACTTTGATTATCTGAGTAAAGGCACCATCGCGGAAGGGGCGGTTCTCGATATTGAAAGAGCGCCCATAATATTTGAGTGCACTGAATGCAAGAATACCTTCCAGGTTTCTTTGAGTCACACGAAAGATTTCACGTGCCCTGCATGTCATGGGGCTAAGGTCACGCTGGTCTCCGGCCGTGAATTTTATATTAAGGATATAACGATCTCGTAATAAGGAGTGGTACAATGGCAGACATACGCCTGATTGAAATCAAGGAAGACATCCTGTCTGATAACAAAGACCTTGCCGATGAGATCAGGGATACTCTCAGAAGGCATAAAGTTTTTATGCTGAATCTGATGGCTTCACCGGGCGGCGGAAAGACGAGCCTCATCTTGAATACGATCCGCAGGATGAAAGGCGCTTTCAGAATCGCCGTGATCGAGGGCGACATAGATTCCGTGGTCGATGCGGAGAAGGTCGTCAAAGAGGGAATTCCGGCAGTTCAGTTGAAGACGGGGGGCTTCTGTCATCTGGATGCCTCCATGATCAAGTTGGCCCTCAACGAAATGAACCTCGACGGTCTTGATCTTGTCATCATTGAGAATATCGGAAATCTCGTCTGCCCCGCTGAATTTGATACGGGCGCCCATAAGCAAGCGATGATCCTCAGTGTCCCTGAGGGCGATGACAAGCCTCTCAAGTATCCCCTGATGTTCAGCATATGCGATGTCCTGGTAATCAATAAAATAGATTATCTCGGTATTGCCGATTTTGACATGGATGCCGCAAAGGAGAGGGTCGTCAAACTGAATCCTGGAATTAAGATCATCAATGTCTCGTGCAAAACGGGACAGGGCATAGGGGAGTGGACCCGCTGGCTTTCTGATGAACTTAACGCCTATCTAAGCTCCGACAAACGTTGAAGAGAGGAATTACCAATGGACATTTACGAGAGGCTGCGCGAGATTCTTGATGCCCACCCTTCCGGTGCGCCGAAGTCAAAGGCCTTTGATGAAATCCTCCGCATTCTCTTTACACACGAGGAAGCGGAGCTTGCCATACACATGAGCTTTTCACCAAGGCCAGTCGAAGAGATTGCATCAGCTTGCGGCATTCCCGTGGATGAAGCGGAATACCTCCTCGAGTCCATGGCAGATAAGGCGGTTATTTTTTCTCGTGAAAAAGATGGCAAGCAGTTCTATGGCCTGCTGCCGACAGTACCGGGTTTGTTTGAATTCCCGCTGATGCGAGGCGGCACTGCACCGATTCACGAGAGACTGGGAAAGCTCTGGACAAAATACCGCAAAGACGGACTTGGCGCTTCCTTTGCGGGGAATCCGACCCCCATGGCGCGGGTCGTGCCTGTCCGGCAAGCCATAGATGCAACCGTCCATATCCACCCCTACGAGGAAGTGGCGAAGTTAATCGAGAAGGCAGACTATATTGCAGTAGGCAGTTGTGCCTGCCGTGTCAGTGTCGGCGCATGCCTTTCTCCCAAGGAGGTATGTCTCTTTTTCGATGCGCCTGCCCGCTTTCTGGTGGAGCGACGTTACGCCCGTGCAATAGAGAGGGAAGAAGCGCACCGCGTCCTGAACAGAGCGGAAAAAGCAGGCCTCGTACATACCAGCAGCAACAGCGCCGATAGAGCGAGTTTTATCTGCAATTGCTGCCCCTGCTGCTGCATAATCCTGACGAGCCGCACCAGACTCAATCTATCCCAAGGTTTTGCGACGAGCGGATTCCAGCCTCAGGTTGACAGCAGCACATGCACCGGCTGTCAGGTGTGTGCCGATGAAAGATGCCCGGTATCGGCCATTACAATGAAAAACGATTGCGCGGCAGTCGACTACGAAAAATGTATCGGCTGCGGACTCTGTGTAACGGCCTGCCCGGCTGCTGCCATGACGCTTGTCAGGCGAAGCGAACAACCAGACATACCGGCGACGTCCCATGATTTGGGGATAAGGGTACTGAAAGAAAAGGGCAAACTCGAGCGCTTTTTAAAAATCACAAAGAGGTAATGCCATAATGAACTTCATCATGATGAAGTTATCAAACCCGCACGGAACCTGCTCCGGACGCGGCGAAAAGGCTTGCACCAGGCCTTCTCCGCAAATTCTCCCATCCGCCGCTTCTTCAGCCTCTTGATGCTTCTTGCGTAAAATTTATTTCACCGTTTTTCATATCCCTCCTTCTTTTTTTCTTGGAAACTTCGTGTCCGTTAAAAAAAATTACGAAATTATAAAAAAGTCCTTGAAAAATTCTGTAAAATTTCTTATGAAGGATCTAACATACAACATAGAAACGAGGCGAAATTAAAAGGCAGCCCAACAGGTAACATTGCAAGACCCCGTTCCACATACTTTCTCGCGTCCGTGGGGCTGTCAGGGCATGGAACAATTGCACTGTCGATTTCCGGGAGCAAAAACCATATCCCGTTTTAGGCGGGCACTGGGTTTGACTTCTAAAAATATGAAGTATCGTTTGCTGCTCCAGGTGAACCCGTAAAAAGGAGGTAGTGCATTATGCCTTTAGCCAGAGGTCGCACGGATCTACCGGTCCTATTGCTTCACAATATCGATCAGGCATGGGATCCCGCCGATATAGCTCTCACACTTCAGGAAGTTGCAAATCTTGAGTCAGCCTTAGAAGAGCAGGGGCATCCTGTCACCAATGTGCCTGTCTTCAATGCCGATCTCAGTTCGCACCTCAGCGCCTACGACCCTGACCGGCATATCGTCTTCAACTGGTGCGAAGAGATTCCCGGCGTAGCGCACAGCGAAGCGCTCGCTGCGGAGACGCTCGAGGACTTGGATTTCACATACACGGGCGCAACGCCCGAAGTGCTGCATTTCTGTTGGGATAAAGAGATGGTTAAGCGACTGATGGAAAGAGCCGGTGTACCGACACCACGCTGGCGCATTTATGATTCCCTGAAGATCGATGATTGGAACTGTTTTCCGGCGATTGTGAAGCCGTCCAGAGAACACTGCAGTCATGGGGTGACTACGGACGCTGTTGTTACATCGCCTCATGAACTGAAAGATCGGATTGCTTATATACTCGACGCATTCCGTCAACCTGCTCTCGTTGAGGACTTCATTGACGGGCGGGAATTTCACGTTTCCCTCTGGGGTAATGGCAGCGTCCGGATGCTGCCGCCGGCCGAAATGGACTTTGCAGCCTTCGACAACGTGCGTGATCGTCTCTGCACCTACGATTCCAAATTCATGCCCGGCTCATCCCACTATGTGAAGATTGGCCTGAAATTGCCTGCGCCCCTCAATGAGGCCGAGTATGAACAGTTAAAGAAGACCAGTGTTCTGGCATACAAGACCATCGGTTGCCGTGACTATGCCCGGCTTGACATCAGACTTCGGGACGGTATTTTTTATATCCTTGATGTTAATCCCAATTCCGATATCAGCGCCGAAGCCAGTATGGCGTGCGCTGCTGAATTTGCGGGCTACTCGCACGGGGAGATGATCAGCCATATCGTCAACCTTGCCGCCAAGCGTCATCCTATATTCAGAAAACGCCCTGCAAGAGCAGTAGCGTTATCGCAATCTTTTCAATATGCGTAGCTATCCCTTCCTGCTTTCGTGACCAGAAATGGCGAATCAAAGATTTTGTCGCAAACATTCTTAGCGAAGCGAACATTAGAATGGTCGAAAAAAGATTTTGAGCGCTTGCGAAGACAATTTTCAAAGATCACATCCAGTCAATTACCGCATTGCCTGCGCGCCTGCACAGACGGCCTGTCCGAGAGAGATGCAGCCGTCATTGGTGGGTATTGCCTTATGAAAAAATACCTCAAAGCCCGCTTTCTCAAGTTCCGCAATCGTTCCCTCAGTGAGGATGCGGTTCTGGAAGCACCCTCCGCTCAGAACGACTTGGTTCAGCCCCGTCTTATCCCGTATCGTCCGGGCCATTTTGCAGAAGGCGACCTGCAAGGTAAGGTGGAAGGAAAAGGCGAGCTCACCGCTGTCCTTTCCTGCCTGAAGCCTTTTAGTGATTGCCCGGATCATGGGCGAGAAATCGAGGTGAATGATATCTCCGGCCTCTTCGATGGTGAATTGCATGACTCTGCCGCTCCCATACCTCGCCATGGCTTCGAGTTCCATCGCCGCCTGTCCCTCGAAGGTAACCTTCCGGCGAAGACCCAAGATAGCTGCAACACCGTCGAAGAGCCTTCCCAGACTTGACGTCAGGGGAGAATTGAATCTCTGCTTCATTATCCTGTCTATGGTTTCATAGAAGGATTTCTCGGGAACTATATCCAGGCTTTTCGCGACATCCGGCCAGTCATCGCCGTATGCCTGTCTAAGAAGACTCACGGCAATCCGCCAGGGTTCCCTGATGGCCTTCTCCCCGCCGGGGAGGATGTAAGTTGCTATATGGCCGACGCGTGTGAAGGTCGACTCGGATGCAACGAGGAATTCGCCTCCCCACACCGTGCCGTCCGTGCCGTACCCGGTGCCGTCCATGGCGATGCCGATGACCTCTCCCTCAATGCCATTTTCCGCCATAGAACTTACGATGTGGGCATGATGGTGCTGTACGCGGATGACACGAGAAGCCGGAAGCCCCTCTGCAAATATTGTGGTGTAGTAGGCGGGGTGGAGATCGCAGGCGACAATCTCTGGCTTACATTCTGCGATCTTTTGCATGAGAGTAAGACTCTCCTGATAAAAATCCCTGGCCTCCGGGGTTTCCATGTCGCCGATGTGGGGGCTCAGGAAAGCAAGGTTTCCTTTCAAAATGCAGAGGGTCGTCTTCATCTGGGGACCCAGGGCAAGGATGGGAGGATAAGACTTCGTGAGCGTAACGGGTATAGGGGCAAAACCTCTGGACCGGCGGATGATTCTTCTTTCCCCGGAAGATACAGTAGCAATGGAGTCGTCGCACCGCATAAGGATATCTCTGTTATGTACGAGAAAGAAATCGGCTATGCCTTCCAGGCGCTTCACCGCTTCCCTGTTTTCGATACAGATGGGCTCATCCACCTGGTTTGCACTGGTCATAACGAGGGCGTGAAAATGTTTTTCCAAAAGCATGTGATGGAGCGGCGTATAAGGGAGCATGATTCCAAAATCAGACACGCCCGGGGCAACGGCGGGGGAGATTATAGCGCCCCCTCTCTTCCGGGCAAGGACTATAGGCCGCTGGGGAGATAGGAGAATGAGCTCCTCCTCCTTGCCTATCATGG
The DNA here is from genome assembly GCA_903893135.1 of uncultured Syntrophaceae bacterium. Lineage (GTDB taxonomy): Bacteria > Desulfobacterota > Syntrophia > Syntrophales > UBA2185 > Fen-1135. The sequence goes on from CAITLA010000005.1 coordinate 9,824, forward strand.
AAATCCGCGAGGCCGTTTCCACATCTCTCACCATGATGGCGAGCGGTTTTTCCTCCCTGAACTTCCGTGATCTCAACCTTTTTATGGCTTCGTCATTGGCCGCATCAACGGCAAGATGAAAACCTCCGAGACCTTTTATGGCAATTACATATCCGGAAAGAAGCAACTCGATGGCCCTCTTAAGGGGGTCTCTGTCAGAGAGCGGGTTCCCTTTTTCATCAAGAAGTTTAAGTGATGGCCCGCAGGCAGGACAGGCATTCGGTTCGGCATGAAAGCGGCGGTCTGCCGGGTTTTCGTATTCCTCCTGGCACAGAGGACACATGGGGAAACAGGACATGGACGTGTTGATCCTGTCGTAGGGGATATCCTTGATAATCGTCAGCCTGGGGCCGCAGTTTGTGCAGTTGATAAAAGGATAATGAAATCTTCGATCGGCGGTGTCAAAAAGCTCCTTCAAGCAGTCGCCGCATGTGGCGATGTCAGGCGTAATATGAACATTCCCGGGGCCCCCGGCTTCGCTCTCAATAATCCGGAATGCCTTGTCGTTCTTTATTTCCACCTCTCCGGAGGAAATTCCCGAGACATCGGCAAGGGGGGGGGGATCTCCGTTTACACTGGACATGAAGGAATGGATGGCGTCCGCAGGGCCTTCCACCTCAACCACGACCCCGTCCGGACGGTTTTGAACGAAACCTGACAGTGAATGCCTTGTTGCCATGCGATAGATAAAGGGGCGGAATCCCACCCCCTGAACGACGCCGGAAAACAGGTAGCGTACTCTCTTAATCACTGAACTCTTTTATGCCCCCGCATTTGTCATTTGAAAACTTAGATTATTTGCTTCTTCCAAAAAGAAAGATGCGCCTCTTAAGAATCGAGATGATACTTGTAATAGGCCGCACAGGTGCCCTCTGATGACACCATGCAGGGGCCTATGGGATTGGTCGGGGTGCACGTCTTTCTGAATAAGGAACACTGAT
>CAITLA010000006.1 GCA_903893135.1 uncultured Syntrophaceae bacterium
CGGTCAGATGATCCAACGTGCCATATTCAAGTCTCATGTATGCTTCGATATGCCGGGGATCGATATCTCCATGACCGCGTCTCCACAATTCTTCCTTTATTCTTGCCTGATACATGTTGACATCCCGTTTGATACCCGCCGGATCAGAGAAGACCATGGCATGGGCAGCGGGTTTGTGGATTTATCATCATCCTGCCGGCATAAGTTGCCATAGGAACAGTAGGAGCACTGCCAGGAAGTACGAGAGAAAGAGCGCGGCGGCAGTATGGAAGAATTTGCGAATTCCTCCACTTTTTCAAACCATTCAATGCCGGCTCTGTATAGGCCGGTGAACCGGTTTTCAAGAGGTGTAATCAGCTCTCCCCGTGAAGATGACCCTGACAGAATTTCCAGGAAATCCGCCTTGCAGTCGTAGCCAAGAAGGAAATCCAGGTACGCGGACGTGTTCTTGTTCTTGAAGAGAAGAACACATTGCGTCAATCCGGCCCCTTTCATCAGGAAACAGCACTTTATCAATTTTTCGAGGTACGTTTCGCCTTCCAATAGTTCTTCAAAGGCTTTCTGTACAACCGGCTCAATCTGCAGCAGGTAGCGTCTGTTCATCATATCCGTCAGGACGCCATCGATATGGGCTTCCAGCGAATATTCCTTATTGCCCATAAATTCGACGAGGCCGCAGAGTACCCGCGTATTCTCACACGATAGACGATAAGCTGATTTCTCGCGTATCGTCCGCAGGGTGAGCTCTCTCAGCGCTTTGTGCTCGCATGAAAGACTCTGTGCCCGATCGGCGAGCGTTCGCGGGATTCCCATACGCCAGTATACAGTCGCTCGCAGGCATCTGTTTTTAGCACCGACGAACGACGGGTGCGGCTTATAGGGAATTTCCTGCGGGTCAACGCCGTTTATGGCGTGTAGAACGTTGGCTAACATTAAGATGTATCTCTTACTCGTAACACAAGTACTTTATGGGTAAGAAGTCTTCCTCAGGCTTCAGGATTTCCTCTTTTGAAAAAATCCGTCCGCAGAAGTTGACGACAACCCTCCTCTCAACGGTGACCGGTTTCCCGAAATCATAATCGGATCCCCTGAGGCTGTATACAAAAGGGTATCCTGCAGGAGGTTGGTCTTCGCGGCTTTCGACATACTTTACATTGTGTTCGGTTATCCTTCTGCCGCGTCCGTGTCCCAGACCTAATGCAACGTCCTGATATTTGAAACACGGCATCGCTGGTCGATCGGATATGTTCTGCATACGATCACCTTTGTTTTGGTGAAAATTAACATTCATTGGTCAAAAGACCACAGTACGGACAATATCTGTCTCCGAAATCGTTGTAGTCGTCTCCGATTTTCAACAACTCGATCCTGAAGACATTGCCGCAGTTCTCGCAGATCTCCTCATCGTCTTTTGCCGGCGCATCCTCTATGAGGTTATCTTCCGGCAGCAAGACTCTGTCTGTCTTTGGTGTTGCCATGGCGTTTGTCTCCTTTATTCCCTTTTTGTGATTCTCTGAAATCAAAGAACCTGTCGAGGACGTCCCTGATGTTACAGAACTCATGTGTCATTTCAGCGATCTGCTTTTCGTCCGAAATCTCCCTGATTGACCTGCATAACAGTCCTGCCCGGCATATTGCCAGGATGGACAGACATCTGAACCGAATGTCGACGATTTCATGGTCGCCAAAGTTTTCGTTGAATCTGGTCTCAAGTCTTTCCGTCTCTTTATCCAGGACATCTATGACCTGAGGGACGTTTTGTACTGCCGGAATACTGTCGGCTGTCTCTCTTACGCGTGGTTTTGTGCGTGGCGCAGCCATTTCTCTAGGAGCTTCCCACACAGTTCTTAAAGTAATCATGGAGCTCGATATGCTTTTCCATGATTTCCTGGGGTGGGCTTGTTTTGAGTGATTCCGTAATGCAGTTGTAAAGGCTCCAGGCATTCCGGGGTTTGAATTCCGGGTATTGAG
>CAITLA010000007.1 GCA_903893135.1 uncultured Syntrophaceae bacterium
GGCGCCCTGGACATTGTTCTGCCCGCGGAGCGGATAGACGCCGGAAAATGTCTTGCCGATATGGCCGCAGAGCATGGCAAGGTCACAGACGGCATGGACATTCGCCGTTCCGCAGGCGTGCTGGGTAATTCCCATGCAGTAAAGGACGGCGGCATCTTTCGCCTTTGCGTACATCTCTGCAACTTTTCTAATCTCTTCTTCATCGATGCCGCATTCTTTCGCGGCCCGTTCCACCGGCCATGATCGGAGGAATTTTTTGAGTTCCTCAAAACCGTCCATACGTTCCTGAATGAACTTCGCGTTATGCAGTTCCTCATCGATAATGTGCCTCATCATGCCGGTGAGGAGAGGAATATCCGTACCCGGATTGATCCTCAGATGAATCTGCGCGTTCTCGGCGACCGCTGTCTTTCGGGGATCTACGGCGATCACCGCTGCTCCACGATCCACAGCCTTATATATTTCACCCATGATGATGGGGTGACTCTCTGCCGCGTTGGAACCGATGATCAAGATGCACTCTGCCCCTGCCAAATCGGAGATGGAGTTTGTCATGGCGCCGCTGCCCGTCGTCTGGCCCATACCCACAGCCGTGGGAGCGTGGCACAGGCGCGCGCAGTGATCGACATTATTCGTCTTAAAGGCCATGCGGATCATCTTCTGGAAAAGGTAATTCTCTTCATTGGTGCACTTGGCGGAAGAAAGCCCGCCTACGGCATCCCCGCCAAAGCGTTCGGCTGCCGCCTTCAGCTTCTCCGCCGCCAGTGCTATCGCATCATTCCATGAGATTTCCTCAAACGTGTCTCCCTTTTTTACGAGAGGTGTTTTCAACCGCTCTCGGTGATGAATGAATTCATGCGCAGACCAGCCCTTGATGCAGAGGGTGCCGCGACTGACAGGGTGTTCCCTGTCCGGGTAGGTGCCGACAACCTTGCCGTCCTCGACCTTCAGAACCAGGCCGCAGCCGACCCCGCAATAGGGACAAATTGTTTTGATAAAATCAGGACTCATCGTCTTTTCTCAAGCTGTTTACCCAGTCCGGCAGCGTCTGCCCCGCTGCAGGCTCATTGTACAAATCATACAGGATGGGGGATTTTCTTTCCGGATCAAGCCCCGCCTCGTAGCCATAGGTCTCACGGAGCAGCTCCCGCATGGATAGCTGCAGGGCAAGAAGCGGGATATTTACCGGGCAGGCCTCCTGGCAAGCCCCGCAGGCCACACAGGTGTCCGACAGATGAAACGCCCGGATCAGGTGATACGACAGCACCTCCGCCGGTATGACGCCCGTCTCGACCCAGACTCCGTCCTCCAACTTGCAGGGTATGCAGACGCAGATAGGGCACGAATTCCGGCATCCGTAACACTTGATGCACCTCTTAAGAATGCTTGCCCATTTTTCCATTCTCGCCGGGCCATCACCGGCAAGCAGTTCCTTTACGCTCTCAACCGTAAACGGATCTACACCTGCCACAGCATAGCCGCAATCGAGCTTCTGCGGGTACGGGCGGTTGCAGATGCAGGCTGACGCCTGCTCTCCCGTGCAGGCAATGCCGAGGGTTACGAGCCGCTCTTTCTCAATCTGGTTCCTCTTTACAAGTTCTGTCAGTGCCCTTTCATCGCAGCCCCGCACAACGACTGCCAGCCTGTAGCCTTCCGGAGAAGACCTTAAAACAGCCATTGCCATCTTTGCGAGCAGCCATTTGGGTTCGATGACAAGGGCATCCACCTCGCCGCGATTTTCGAAGATATGGGGCTGGATGATATCCCATTCGCCCTTTATCAAACCGAGGATTCCGTCTGCCTGCTTTTCCGCAAGGATGGTCCTCGCTATGTCCTTTACTTTTCCCAGCATAATATTCTTGCAATGTAGTGCAGACCTTGAGGTCTGCCTTCTCTTCGCAGGACTAAAGGGGCTGTTGCCCAAAGCCTGCTTTAAAATTCGGGCAAAAGGTCTATGAGCCGTGGAGCTAAAGAATAATCCATTTCCCGGAATGCATTAAATCGAAGCTTTA
>CAITLA010000008.1 GCA_903893135.1 uncultured Syntrophaceae bacterium
CCCCCAATGCGGGAACCATTTCTCGCAAATTGGAAATTGAAGAAAAACCTCCGTCGTCTGTTCCCAATGTCTCTATATTGAATGCTTTAAGGGAATTTCGCCCATGGTTTGCGAAAGCAGCGATCGTAGTGATGTTATTCGTATGTTTGGGATCGTGCTCTTTATGGGATAAATACGTAATGAGAAAACAGCCCGAGAAGTCGGGCGCCGGGATTTCGCCTACCGAACCTTATAGTAAAGACGTAACACCGGGTAAGGCCATAAGGTCCCAAGAGATGGTGGTACCGAGTATTTATGGTTATGAATACGGCGGGACATTTAAAGTGACCAGTAAAGGACAAATGTTCGTGATGAACGAAAAAGAAGGGGTAGATGTGTTGCCGCTCCTTCCAGGATTGGCGAAAAGATTTACGGTAGCATTGGCCGCAAGAACAACGGAAGGAACTACGGAGAAGACCCGTTCCATCCAAGAGCCCGAACACTCAGCATCTGAAAAGGTGAGTGGTGTTGTCGAGGAAGAGGCAAGGAACATAAAACAATGTAATGAGATATCCGCGCCACAAAAAGAAAAGGGCTGCGAAGCGAAAAGAGTGGCAAAACCGCCGGTACAAACCGACGCGGCACGAAGTGTAATGGTACCAGTGTTCGGAAAGGCGGTTATATATTTTCATGCAAACCAATATCGTTTGACAAAAAATGAAAAGGAACAGATCAACCAGTTCATACTGCCTTACATGAAGAAGGATTCTGGCGACAGCCTAAAGGTGGCGGTGCGGGGATTCATCCACAGTAGCGGGACGAAAAATAAAAACGATGACAGGGCAATGGCGAGAGCTAAAGCGGTTGCAGAGTACCTTGAGCAAAATGGCATTAAAGTATGGGCGGTAAAAGGAGAAGGCGAGAACGGCTACATCTCGAAATTCAGCAATATTAACCGGCGAGTCGAAATCGAGGCTTTCGAAACAAAATTTAAAGGTGAAGGAGATAAATAATGAGCAAAAGGACTTTAGGAATATTATTGGCAATTGTCATGGCTATGCTTCTCGCATACTCAGGGGTAGACGCTGCGGCCAAGAAATCTTCGAAAGACAAAAATGAAGTTGCACAGAAGGAAATGTCTGATGCCGAAGTAATGGATATGTTCAAAAAGCTCTTCCCGAACTTCAGTGGAACCGATATCAGGAAGGCTCCAATTACAGGTCTTTACGAAATTGAAGGAGGCGGAAATATAATTTACTTCGATCCAACGGCGACTCTGATAATCTTCGGGGAAGTCCTGGATAAAAACGGGAAGAACATGACTGCGGAAAGAAGAAATGAAATATCTGCGAAAATGCTTGCGCAGATCCCTATTGATAAAGGCATAAAAATAGGAAATGGTCCCAAAACGGTGGTCCTCTTCACCGACCCGGATTGTCCCTACTGCAGGAAAGTGTCGGATTTTTTCAAGACAAAAGCGGCTGATATTACTCAATACATCTTCTTTTTCCCATTGATACAAATCCATCCCAATTCTGAGGCAAAGGCCAAGTATGTATTGAGCCAAAATGATCCTGGAAAAGCCTACTATGAGGTAATGGCAGGTGAGTTTGATAAAGCCGATGTAAAGACGATTAAATTTAACGATACTTCCGCGGCAAAGCTGGCCGAGCACATGACATATGCTAATAGAGTAGGCGTCAGAGGAACGCCGGTAATGTGGGTCAATGGAAGGTATGTACCCGGAGCAAACATGCCTTTGATTGAAAGCCTGCTGAAATAACTTTGAAGCGTGAGATTGTAGCTTTATCTGTAAGAAGGTTTCTTCCCCGGTAACGAAAGATATAAATAATGGTGCATTATTTAAGAAGAATTTGGGACGAAAAACTGAAAGCCCTCGGCAAAAAGAATCTTTTCTGTCTAGCTTTATATGCGTTGATCGGAATCCCCTTGATGCTTTACAGCATTAAGTGTGGAATACTTCTTGAGGCGAGATATTTGTTTATATGGTTGATAGTGATTGTCGCATTATGTTTTGTGATGAACGCTATAGATATCTACGATAAGTTGAGACATCCAGGCTTCCATATCAAACAACTCATCCATAACGGGAAAACGGCCAGAGAATTTAAAATCCTTGATAAAGCGGCTTCGCCAAGATGGTGGTATCAAACAGGCCTTTATCTGGGAGCGGGTTTCTGCTGCCTGCTCGTAACTATGAACGTCAGATGGATAGTCGAAGTATTGGGCTGGAATCCCAAGTCATCAAGTTTAATTTGTTTGATGTCGTTGGGCCTAGGATGGATACTGCTTTATGAAGCATGTACGCGCCGTTGGAGCGCGACCATAGACTGCTTGAAAAAGATAGAATCACCAGAAGAAAATGAAAGCAGCACGTCAAGAAAATTGAAAGCCCTCCTGAGCCGGAGGATAAGCGAAGGTAAAAAGTGGAAAACATTCAAATGGTGGTTTAAGACGATTTATTTAGTCGTGGCGGGAATGGTCGCCGTTTTTATAGGTGTGAGGATTATAATTTTCGCATTTCCACATCCCTTGAAAAATAGGGAGGATTATATCGTTTTCTGGATAGCTATTTTTTTGATTGGAGGCGGAGTTATCTATCTTTATGATGCCCTTATCAGTCGAGGAAAAACGATATTAAAAAGATGGAGGGCGATGCAAAATCTACGTGATAGAGGATAACCGGATGCGAAAATTCACGTTATTATTAACAGTCAAAATTGCATCCTTTATAACCGTCCTTCTTTTTCTGTTTGATTCTGCTGTATTCGGATATGATGGCGATTACTATACATATGGCACGATCAATATCGTCGCACCCGCATGGCAAATGATGTCGCTGGTATTCAGCGATACCAGTTACGGCAGTTTAATAACAGCCGCAGTTTTGGTCTCAGGGTTTATAGTTATAGGAGGAGCCTTCGTCAGCTGGTACAAGACCGGCAAGGCCTCATTCTTCGCATGGCTGCCACAGATACTTATCGGAGTCTTTCTATGGCTGATCGTATTTAGCGGTTATGGAAATCTAACTATATATGATCAAACGTTGAACACTTTTAAGCAGGTACCCGGCGTGCCAAATGGCCTTATTTTTGTTGCAAACATAATGTCCACTATAGAAAAGAACGTAGTTGACATAGTGACGACAGCAGGATCACCGCTGATACCATATGCCGACGGAGGCAAGGGGTTGGGCTTCAACCTTTTTCAAGCGGCGTACGATCTGGAAGTGCAGGGAGTCCCGATGCAGGAGAACTTAGATAAGAGCCTGAATCAATATAACAAGGACTGCCTTATGTTCGAACTTTCGCAGCCGAATCCAAGCATCACCCCGGACGCCATTATGAACTCAAGTGATCTATTCACTACTATATGGGCGCTGGCGGGAAATCCAGCTGTACCAACGCTATATTATAACGACGCCAATCCCAATGGTACTCCAACAACTTGCGACCAGGCATGGGCAAATATTTCGAGTGACTTACAAAACTCAGTAACATCGAACACCCTCATGCAGTCCATTTGCCAGTCACAGGGATTTAATAAATCTGATCCGAATCAAATAGCACGCTGTCAGACAATCACGAATGAATATATAACGGCGCTGATGAATAATGCCAATATCACCACGGTCCAGAATTTTATGATACAGAACAAAATCGCGCAAAAGCTCGACAGCACTATAAGAGATATCGATCCGATTGCTGCATCATCGACGATGGCGACCTACAACGCGATGCAAAGCATGTTAGGGGCCGGGCAGACAATACCGCAATGGATGCCCGTGGCAAGGGGCGTATTCACGGCAATAGCTGTCAGCTTGATGCCTTTCCTGTGCCTGGTTATCCCGACCGCGTTGAGTGTCAGGGGTTTGAAGATGATCATCGGGTTTTTTGTTTTCCTTTGCTGCTGGGGAATTTGCGACGCTATTCTGCATACATTGCTGTTAACTTTATCATTAAACGAATATGCATTTGTACAATCACACAACATCGGGTTTACCGCTTTAATGACAATGCCGGAAGCGACAACTCGTGCTGTTGCTGTGTATGGGTACATACTATCAGCCAGTATCCTGTTAGCGCTATTTGTCACCACTATATTTGTCGAGTTCGGCGGTTACGCCTTAACGTCTATGGCTTCGAACATCACCGGGACAATAGAAGGCGCTGGAGCGAGGGGCGCAGAGACAAGTATGGATCCGGGAAAATCAGGCCAGTATCGCGATAGTTTGAGGGAAGGCATCGCCAATACAGGGAAAGCAGACATGGCAAACATGCAGGCAGACATAGCGCAGCGAATGGCAAGGGGAGTTAGAGAAGTAACAGCAGG
>CAITLA010000009.1 GCA_903893135.1 uncultured Syntrophaceae bacterium
GGAACCGCACCTCGCTCTCCCGTAGCGCCGCCTCGGCCTGCTTGCGCTCGGTGATATCCTGCACCGTACCGTGAAGCCCCGTGACCCGTCCATGGTTGTCATACGTCGCGCCGCCAAATGCGTTCACCCATCGGGTGGCGCCGTCCGGGCGGATCAGTTCCAGCTCAAGCTGATAAGGTGCACCGGTTTCCAGTGCTCTTTCGACGGCTACTTTCAGACGATCCCAGCTTTCTGGAATATAAATGTTGTAGTGTTCTGCATATGTGGGTGCTGGAATCATCGGGTCGAGGCCTGCGATACGGTAAAGCTCCTCCGTCCAGGTGACGGTGTCAGTGTCGGCTTTCCAATTCCAGACACCTATATGTGCCAGTCGATGGGCATCTCTCAGTTGTTCCTGGCTTTTCCTCAACGAATCCTCCGCCTGCTTGCGCTCGGTGATGTCAGATCCAATGCTTAAGACTTCCAGCACCCGTCCCTGTCTATCCAGCACCGTCTTATTTGTCCATGAAATCCAAACCCGCTCACCGTTGCGGCGCATGTTCTCGTTGATGTTTTGCTCAAAATCCTTAGGGTTGGCGCAGATTTTATCCATAAGAGGCCTAAGATCCCTCCCCGTGCTTTCCGTTTCCGGGACAATAGTGCCTACCACATGGTGCCCGAGAATTTCCTTTTCGGTGTATTCGAAAAACTTTTGGCCGAACTCATTCAGGAACGTGATTTCCCCGTCCTGGCTCCATCGAAGGATTATGCTGTTGGCGTTCTCAACGAGTTCTCGATACTTCCGTTCGCTCTCCCGCAGCGCCTCCTCCACATTCTTGCGATCTGATTCCGATTGTTCCAGTTCTGCGATTCTCTGCCTTAGAGAAACCAGTTCCTGAATCAGTGCCTGCTTTGTTTTAGATATGTCCTTTGTCACAATCGCTTTCTCTTTTCGTGACCCACGAATGATTCTCTTCATACTCATTCACGATCCGCCAAAAAAACAAAACCCCGCTTTCTTCTGAAGAACGGGGTTTCAGTAATCAGCCCATGGCACCCTCAAACATGGTTAAAGGGTTTTAAACTTTTTGTGTGGACTACTTTTAGACTGAATTTATCATTATCATGACTTCCATGAGAAATCTACCATAAAAACAAAAAGTGGCAAGTTAGTGACTGCAAGAAGTTAAATAGGTCGTGAATCTGGTCGGGACTCAACCCGTTTTGAGCGGTTTAGATAGGTTTAAAAATGTAATAACCTTGGGAATAAGGCTTTACCATCGAAATTTAAGACAGCTTACCCTTCTTTTGTTCATACATCAACGCATCGGCATGGGACATCAACTCATCAATGGTCGAAGGATTTTCTGGATCGTTGTAAGCCATACCGACACTCATCGAGAAAGAGTAATCCCTGTTTTCACGGCCATTATTTATGCCGATCTGATACTGCAAACGATCTTCGATAATTCTCAAATCTTCGATCTTGACCCCCACGGCCAGGACAGAAAATTCGTCGCCGCCGACACGGGCAACAATGTCCGCGTCCCGAAAGACTTTTTTAAGAACGTTGGCGGCCTCCATGAGTGCTTCATCCCCTTTTTTATGGCCTAAATTGTCGTTGATCCATTTCATGCCATCCAGGTCGGCAAACAAAAGCAGCAACCCGATCTTTGTTCTTGTAGCGATCTTCAACTGCTGCTCGGCAAGGGCCAGGAACCCTCTTCGGTTATATAACCCGGTTAATGGATCGGTTAAGGAGAGGGTCAGAATCTCTTCTTCCATCTTCTTACGCTCGGTGATATCCATCGAGTTTCCCAGGATGGCCCGCCGCCCCTCATGTAAAACAGATGTAATGGTCTCCATAATCCATCGGGTTTCTCCCTGTTTCGTGATAATCCTGTATTCATAAGGGGAGCTCATTTCGCCACGCAGCATGGCCTTGGCATTTTGTCTTACTTTTTCTCTGTCTTCCGGGTCGACTATTAGATCCGCTTCCTGGTCTAACAGCTCCTCCCTTGTATAGCCTGCATAGGATGCCGCATTGGAATTAATGAAACGGAACTTACCGTCCTGCACCACATAAACACCAGCCATGGATTTTTCAGCAAGCGTCTTGTAAAGTTCCTCGCTCTCCCGTAGCGCATCCTCCACCTGCTTACGATCGGTGATGTCACGTCCTTCAGGGACAATGTATTTAACTTTTCTCTTATCATCATATATTGGATGGATACTGAACTCAATCCATACGAGTCCCTCGGTGGTTTTGACTTGAATGGGATGGGAGATTATTTTTCCAGAAGCGGCCAATTCTATGTCTTCCCTAATCGTTTGCTTCGCCTCATCGGAGTATTCCCACCAGTAGGTGTCATAGAATTTTTCTCCTATGATATCTTCCAGATTCATGCCGGCAATTTTCAGAGGGGTGTTATTAACAAATATGATATCACCACCAGGTTCCAGAACAGCAACAAAGGTAAGCATGTCGTTCAAAGTGCCAGAAAAGAAGAGTTCCCTCTCACGGAGCGCCTTTTCTGCCCGCTTCTGTTCCGTGATGTCCATCGAATTACCCAGGATGGCCGGCCGGCCCTCATGTAAAATGGACGTAACGGTCTCCATAATCCATCGGGTTTCTCCCTGTTTCGTGATAATCCTGAATTCATAAGGGGAACTCTTTTCGCCACGCAGCATGGCCTTGGCATTTTGTCTTACTTTTTCCCTGTCTTCCGGGATGACCAATAGACCCGCTTCCTGGTCTAACAGCTCTTCCCTTGTATAGCCTGCATAGGATGCCGCATTGGAATTAATGAAACGGAAATTCCCGTCCTGCACCACATAAACACCAGCCATGGATTTTTCAGCAAGCGTCTTGTATAGTTCCTCGCTTCGCCGAAAGGCCTCTTTGGATCTGTCTATGGCATATATAATGCATGAAAAAACCACAATTAAAAAGCATACGGAAATCGTTGCCAGAATACCGATCAATTTGTAAATCCTGATACGATCTGTAGGGGTCAGAAGCACAATCGACCATCCGTCGCTGTCAATCACCTTCCTGGAAACGAAATAATCATTTCCTTCTAAAGTGACTTCCGCACCATCGGCAATTTCCTTTTCAATAACGGCTTCAAAGAGTTTATTGCCGAATTGCTGGGAAGCAATCAATGTTTCCCGTGCTGCTTTGTCCAGCGGCCAGAGACTTTTTAGAACCATTGCCGGTGTGCTGGAAAGAAAAATAATGCCGTCACGGCTGATGAGAAAGCAAAAGGGGTATTTACTGAACAAGGTCTTAAGCTCGTCAATATCCTTTTTCATCGTGACCACACCAACCACTTTACCTAAACGATTCTGAACCGGGTAGCTTGCATAGAATCCTCTCTTTCCGGAAGTAATACCCAGTGCAAAATAACGATCGGGATTGCCTCTGAATGCTTCCTGAAAGTAAGGGCGAAAACGATAGGATTTCCCCACAAAGCTGTCCGGATCGTTCCGGTTGGAGGATGCCACAGTCGTGCCATCAGCATCCATCAGGTAGGAGACTGATGCGTTTAAGGCGGAATTGTATCTGTCTAACGCGCTATTGGCCTGTTCGATATCCCGTTCCTCTTTTGATAGCAGTGCGGGAGCGATCCATGGAGAACCGGCCAGGGAGTTTACAGCCTCTTCAAATTTATTTAATGTTGAGGATACATAGACGGACAGGGTTAATGCTGAAGCTTGGCTTTCTCCAATGATTTCCTGCCGGGCTTTATTGCCAAGATAGTCCGTTGCAAACCAGCCGGCAACAGCGACGATAAGCAGAAGAATAATCAGTAATGAATAAAGAAAGCGCCTCTTACTCAAGTGCAATATCTCCCAGGTAGGTAAAGCCACATCGTTGATAAGAACTCGCTTCTTCGAGTTGAAAGCATACGATGGGCGGCCTTGTGAGTCAATGAAATATTGACCCCCAATTGCTGATAAACGAAGATTGATACTTAAAGTCTTGAACTTTTAGGCACGAAGGGTAATTGTTGAATACAGGAAAAAAAATAATAGACATATCCCATTTATGTCACAGGGGTATCTGAGGAATACATTCATAGGAGTGGAAATGTCTCGCACAGAAATAAAAAGGGGCTAACCGTGATGGTTAACCCCCTTGATTTTAAATGGTGGTGATCGTAGTCTAGCGTGAACCAGGCTCTTATACCAAATTTCCTGCTAACAGCTATCCATTTTCTCATTTAGTTCCCCAATTCTCTTTTTCTCGTGAAAAACGAGAAATAAACGTGATTTTTAGGGCGGGGAGATTTGAGGCGGGAGCATTTTTTCTCGACTTTTTTTGTATGTTTTGTTATCTAGTATAATAACTAGATAATATCGAGGTGAGCCATGGGCTATCCAAGTAAGGTTCAGCTGATTAAACGCAAGGAGAGCAAGCAGTGGTATGTTAATTTTCCCGCTGCCATTGCACAGGCCATGGACTTCAAACGTGGCGAGACGGTTGAGTGGATCATCGAAGACAAGGGGAGTTTGGTATTGCGCCGACGACAGGTGCCTCCATCTGCAATGAAAAGAAAACGGAAGTAGTGAGGGTCTCTCTGTAACATAATCTACTCAAGACGAGTGGAGGGGTAATACTCTTCCCAATGGGAGGTGTGAAGTGAAATTTACTGAAGAACTTAAACGGCGACGAGGCATGAAACGGAAAGAGCTGGCTGAGGAAGCAGACAAATTTTTTATCGACAAGCATAAAGAGTTAGCCGCTGAGCTTGAAGAACTATTCCTTGAAAAGCTCAAGAGGCTTCCGCGTAAAATGATTAAATATGAGGCATGGCAGACTGTAGGATGGTTTCAGGAATATATGGAACAGGGTGGTTTTTGCTTGCCCGGAGAACGAGTTGTAATAAGCGAAAAAGGCAGGACCGTACTACATAGCCATAGGGTTGATAGAAGAGATCTTAGGGCGGCAGCCACCACTTTCAGAAAAGCCCTGAAAAGTATCCGGATCCTGACTGACGACATTGGGGCTTGGGATGAATTCCAGCAGAGATTGTGGGGGTATGCTGATATCGAAGATGCGAAACGAACCCGACGTGACTTGTTCGTTCTTCAGGCCTTGTCTGGATTGGAGATGATATCAGGAACCATTGAGACTATGCTAAATAAAGGGACATTGTTTAAGCGAAGCAAGTCAATAACGCAGAAAGCGCGTCGTGTAATTATTGTCCGTTTAGCGTTTCTTTTTGAATTGTCAAGAAACCCTGATAAGGCCCCGGACATACTGTCCGCATTACAGAATTTTCTCAGAACTATGACGAAAGGATATGAATGGGGTATCGGCAAGAAAAAATCTCTCGGAAATACTTTCGTGCAATTTGTGAAAGGTGTCTTCGAAGTCTTGGGGTTGACGGATACTTCCGCGGCTGGCGCACTATCTGGCACGACGATACGCCGAGACATTCTTGCTGCCGTAAAAGAATTTGAGGAAATCAAAAATAAGCCCAAACCGGAAAACCCATGACAAAAAATTGCATTGGCCCTTCCGTGACTCGATAAAATATTCATGGTGATATCGCCTCAAAATTAATTGGAGGTGATATCACCATGCAGAACAAAAGATCCATTCCTAAAACCGGAATTCTCCGGTTGTCGCAAAATGCAGGTAGTTCCACTAGTCCCCCTTTAATCCATATATCGAACGAGACCTACGAGATCGAATATCTTCCCATAAGCAAGGTTCACCTGAATGAAAAGAACCCTCGCGTTATCAAAGATGAGGCCTTCAAACGGCTGGTGAAATTCCTCCAGGAAAGCCCAGAACTTTTCCGGGCACGTCCTCTGCTCTGCTCGGATCGCATCGGCAGGTTAGTGATCCTGGGCGGCAACATGAGATATCTTGCGGCGAAGGAACTGAAATATGCCAAGGTGCCGGTGATCATCATGAAGGGATTGAACGAGGTTCAGGAGAAGGCAATCATCATCCGGGATAATGGCGGATTTGGCACATGGGACTTCTCAATACTTGCCAGTGAATGGTCAGACCTGCCTATTGGAGATTGGGGCGTCGAATTGCCTGAGGGGTGGCTGTCCGCTGCTGGCGAAGTGGTGGAGGACGAATTTGATGCCCAGGCCGAAGCCGACAAGATCGTCGAACCCGTTACCAAGTCTGGTGACATCTGGCTTCTTGGAAAGCACCGGGTCATGTGTGGCGATAGCACAAACAAAGAGGACGTGGAAAGGTTATTAGGTTCTCAGCGGGCAGGCCTGCTGCTTACAGATGGGCCGTATGGCATTAACATTGTAGGCAAGGTAGACAAGGTGACAGGCAAGGGTAAGATAGGCGGCGGCGGCAAGAGTTATTCGCCCGTTATCGGAGATGATACGACAGAAACAGCCAAGAAGATTTACCGCTTGAGTCAGGAGATGAACATAAGAAAGGTCATCCTCTGGGGAGGCAATTATTTCACTGACTTCCTGCCGCCATCACCCTGCTGGATTGTATGGGACAAGAGAGGCGAAGCTGCATCTAACAACTTCGCCGACTGCGAGATGGCATGGACGAGCTTCACGTCTCCCGCCAGGATGTATCGCCAGGTCTGGAACGGCTATACCAGGGAAGGTGGGCGTAAGGTCGAAGGGATAAGAAGGGTTCACCCGACCCAAAAGCCCGCCGGTCTCTTCGCCTTCTGCATAAACAGTTATTCAGAAGAGGAAGAGATAGTTCTCGACCTCTTCCTTGGGTCCGGTCCTGCTGTAATTGCCGCAGAGCAACTGGGCAGGGTCTGTTATGGCATGGAGCTAGATCCCGTCTATTGTGATGTCGTCTGTAAGAGGTGGCATGAGTTCACCGGGAAGAAACCAATACTAAAATAATAGAGGAGAAAAGTATGGCTTACAACAAGAAGTCTCTGAAGAATCTGAAAAAGTTCACGTCTCAGAATCAACCAAAGAAAAGGGGAAGGCCAAAGGGTTCGTTGTCACTCACCAATAGATTCGAGGAAGTACTGGAAAGTGAAGATCCAGCAAGTAAGAAGCTAGTCTCTGAGCTCTTTGCTGCTGCCTGTATAAAACATGCCATGAAAGGTAATGCAGCTTTCTTCAAGGAAATCATCGAGCGGATTGACGGCAAGGTGGCTGATAAAATCGAACAGACGCTCAAAGACAGCGGACCTGTAACCTTTGTAGTTCGTTACGAAGATCGCCCGAAATTAGATGATTCTGATGAAGACTAAGAGGAAGATGCGCGTAATTTGAATGAAATGAAATTACTTCTTTGACTGGCCTGACCCCGGAACATGTGGTACATGTTCTGGGGGTTAAGCCAAGGGAATCTCTTCAGTAAGAGCATCCTTGAGCATATGGCGATTATCGGGAAATAAGATAATCGTCCGCACAAAACATGTATTTATCATTCCGTGATATGGAACACCTATGTAGTATATAATGCAGAAGTAAGGCTTATCATTAAGCCCAAGGCGGACATGGATGGATGTAAGTTCTA
The DNA here is from genome assembly GCA_903893135.1 of uncultured Syntrophaceae bacterium. Lineage (GTDB taxonomy): Bacteria > Desulfobacterota > Syntrophia > Syntrophales > UBA2185 > Fen-1135. The sequence goes on from CAITLA010000009.1 coordinate 7,466, forward strand.
TGTTTAACCAGCAGTCAGGTCTTGAAGGATTAGGCCGGACCCATCAAACTAACGAAAGGAGGGGGAATGTCCGTTCGCACGAAGTCTCGATTTCTAATTGGGGCAAAAGGAGATGATTACCATCTTGTTCAAAAAGTCATTCACGTCAGTCGTGAATTATATGGCAATGAATTCTGCGTCAACGATCTTACTGCTCTGGATCAATTTACCGGATCTGAAAAAAAGCGTCTAACAAGCATATTCGATGAAAATTTCTCCGTCATATATGCGTGGGATGCACAATTCGACTATGAGGATGGGAAATGGAAATATGGAGAATCATCATACGATACTGAAAAAGCCATGAAGAACTTGTTGTTTCTACTGAACAACAAGAAGTTTTTACCGGGCACGACAGTCAGTACGAGCGATCTCAGCTTGATAAGAACGCTCATATCAGAGTGGGATGCAATGTTCATGAGAGAGTGGGAGATGTCACGTGGTGATAAGGCGCCTCCATATGAAATTACTTGGGAAGTGCTTCAATTTATTTCCAACAATATGAAGCAGCGGGTGGGTGAATGCAGTGCCTTTAATTTTGATTTTGTTAAAACCTTTTTGGAAGCATATTACGATTCCTTCGATATAGTTTTTGAAAAATTAATAACGGGAACTTATAAACCAAAATGAGGGTTATAGTTAAAGTCCTAATCAATCTCGTCGCGTCGGGAATCCCTTCAGTACAAAATATCATGAAATACACAAGAGGCTGCGTTTTTAAATAAATCCAACTCGCCTGTCCGATAGGTGTAGTGTTTGATGAGTGTTTTTGCTTCGCCATGTTTCAAGTTGTTCGACTATAAGAGACTAAATAGGAAGTGCCTCTTCGATTGCTGTGGTATTCTTCATGTAAAGTAAATTTATAGAAAGGCAATGAGATGACTCAAGACACAGTGATCCTTAAGCGAGATGACCTTTATAAGTTGGTATGGTCGGAACCTGTCCATACACTGGCAAAGAATTACGGACTGTCAGATGTCGGTCTTGCAAAAATCTGCAGAAGGATGGGAGTCCCGCTACCCGGAAGGGGATATTGGACTATGAAACGGAGTGGTAAAACCATGCCGGTTACTCCTTTGCCACCGGCAAAGGAAACAACTGTTCGGGAAGTGAGAATTTATAGGCGGGAAAGAAAGGTGAGGCAAGAATCTCTTGCCGAGGAACCGGAGATCATTAAAAACGAGCGGCTTCCTGAGAAGCTAATTACGGTTGCACAGAGGCTTTACAAACCGGACGTACTAACTGAAATAACTGAAAAAGCGCTAAGGAAAGCAGAGCCTGATGATTGGGGGCGCCTTAGAGTTCATGGCCAAGGTTGTCTGGACATAAGAGTGAGCCGTAGTAGCGTTCATCGCGCCCTACTGATATTCGATTCCCTTATTAAAGCATTAAAGGAACGTGGCTATGTCGTATCCGCAAAACCACGAGGGACGAAGATATCCATATTAGAGGAACAAATAGAAATCCGCCTTGTCGAGAGTACAAAACGATCGGACAGAGTCCTCACGAGGGAGGAGTTGATTAAGAAAGAAAGTGACCCCCATTTCTATTTTCACAATCGTTATCTTTATACCCCGACCGGAAAGCTATCTATAGTAACAGGTTATTATGGTTCTCAGACCTTATGCTCAGACGGTAAGAAACATGTCTTGGAGGATACGCTGAATGAATGCGTAATCGGACTAATCAAGATTGCCTTGGAAATGAAGGAGATTCGAGTGAAGCGTGAGCGTGAACATATTGCGTGGGAAGAAGCAAGGCTGAAACGGGAAGAAGAAGAGAGGAAACTGAGAGAAGAAGAAGCGAGGTTTAAAGCTTTATTGAAAGATGCCACGGATTGGAATAACAGCGAACTGATCAAACAATACATTGATGCGATAGAAAAGACAGTGATTGGTAAAAACGGGGATATTGAATCCGGAGTGAAGATGCAGGCGTGGTTGGAGTGGGCAGAGGGAAAAGCTAATCTTTTGGATCCTATCGCAAGTGGCCGACTGCTGGGACAGATACTTGAGTGAGGCGGTTCAGAATTCAAAGGAGATGGACAGGACTTACGCAGAAAGTGTTTCACAGGTGTCTGGCAGAAATCGAGAAATCTGTTCAATTACAACAAAAGATTATTTCAAGGATGGTCTTTTATTTAGTCAGTGTCCTGACCTAGACTTGACTTGACAGGCAGTCTCCAATTAAGTCTTGTCTTGATTAATGCTAACACCTGCGAAGCAATAATATTGGTGAGTGAAATATTATGAAGATTTACGATTGAAATGATTGATCCATATCGCCTAAAATCAGCGCTGGCTTTAAGTCACACGCTGGATGGATTAGTTGGAACATTATTTTATATCATAGTACATAGTAAGCGCTATGAACAATAGGACTATCCCGATGGCAGTGAATACCAGGTTTATCCATTTGATCAAATTCGGAGCAGCTTGGGCTTCGTTACGCAAAACTCCCCATGACCAGAAATTACCAAAGACCACGATGATAGCAAGAATCATAAGTGCGAGGTGTCCGGTTATATAAAATAGGAACGCAGCGACAGCACCTATCAGTACGGAAAGAAATCCCATAGTTTTTGTTTCCTTTCTTATTCCAACAATGAATATAAGAACTTCGCTATTTTTTTCATTTTATCAAACACGATCTCTGGAATCTTGCCTTGTGCAATTTCCCCGCTCACGCTTCTTCAAAACCGTTTTGCCACTGTTTCCTTGTCTGACTTTGTGCTTTCCCTGTACAATTTCCCGTTACCATAATACTTGATCCAAAAGACCGCACCCCGCTTATAGATCATCCCCATTTCCAATCCTCCCCTTGATCTTTTCCTTTACGTTTCCTATTACGATAATCCAGATATTCTAAAATCGCCCAGAGCAATAAAAGATAAAAAGGATTACCATACAACAAAAGCACGGGTATTAAGAGTAACATGATTACGAAAAGGATTTTTATAACCTTGTCAGTAAAGACAAAATCCAATGCTTTGTTGATCCTTTTAAATAAATTCATTTAGTCATATAACCTTAATCGTCTGCGTTTTTTTGGGGGGTTCCGTTCATCGCCTTTGCTTTCTAAACGTTCAAGTACTAAATGGAGATATGAATGGATTTCCCTGACGCTCTGTTCCCACCTTGAAATTGTTTGAATAATTACACTCAAGGCAGCCACCAATTGACCTTGATTCCAATCGTTTTTGACTCGCCATTTTTTCAGTTCAAAAAGGGTTAAATACTTTATGATTTTTAATCTATTAGTCTACATATTCGCTTCTGATTATCACTATTTCCACTTGAAAACAACTATGAGGATTTATATCGAGAGGATAATGCTTTCAGGAAGCTACAAATGCAATCTTTATCATAAAATTTCAGGCTAAGAACTATGCACCTTTCATCCCGTTATCAATGGGCTGCTCTGAAAAACCAATAAGTTGACTTGCATTTGTTATACTCCAACCACACGCAATTTCCCTTTTCCCTTGACAAAACCCCTCCGCCTTTCTATCGTCACGCCACTGTATTTCTCATATGGAGTAAAATGATGAACAGCCGTGCCCCGGTGCGGCGGGAGGAACAGCGAGCATGAGCATGTGGGATAGAAACGTCGGCAGCAAGAGCGGGTTCTGTCTCCGGAGGTTTTCGCTGATTCTGCTACTGATCCTGCTGTTGCCCGTTTACTCAGTAGCCGAAAATCTTACCTGTAACCGCCTACCCATGCTGATGCAAAGGTTACTAGCCGAACACTACGTGACGAAGAATATGACCGGGGAGATCAACACTCACGCCGTCGACCAAATGACCAAGAGTCTTGACCCCTCCAAAACGCTGCTGTATGAGTCCGATTTGGGAAGGCTAAAGCCGGTTCTGCAGGGCGTGTTTGTAAGCATGCAATCTGGCGACTGCGCCGCGCTTCAGCAGGTTTATGACATGCTCGTCGCGCGGGCGCGGGAGAACGAGGCCATTGTCAAAAAGATTCTGGGGCCGGGCTATCGACTCGACGAGACGGTGAAGCTGAACATCAACGTGAAGAAGCGCCCCTATGTGAAGACGGCGGCGGAAAAGCATGAGCTCCTAAGGAAGGTCGTGCAATTCCAAATCGAAAACGCCCTGCTGGCAGGCGTCGACTTGGCGGAAGCCAAGAAGCAGCAGATTCACCAGTATGAACTGCAGACGATGCGGGTAGTCGAGCGCAATCCCGAAAAGCTCATTACGAGCGCCGCCAAGGCTTTCGCCCTGGCCTTGGATCCGCACACGAACTATCTATCCCCCGAAAACTTTGCGGACTTCGAGATTCAGATGCAGCATTCTCTGGAGGGGATCGGGGCCTCCCTCAGCAGCGATAACGGCTTTACCGTCATTGAGGAGTTGATTCCCGGCGGAGGCGCCGAGCGCTCGGGCCTGCTGAAGTTAAAGGACAAGATCATCGCTGTGGCCCAGGAAGGGGAAAAACCCGTTAACGTCATCGATATGGACCTACGCGATGTTATCAAGATGATCCGCGGCAAGAAAGGCACGCAGGTAACCCTGACAATCCTGCGAGAGACAGAACACACGAACCGCTTCGACGTCACTATCACGCGTGACAAGATCGACATCAAGGAACAGGAGGCCAAGATTAACTACGAGACACGGACAGTTGGCGGCAGGCAGTACCGCTTCGGCGTGATCGATCTTCCTTCCTTCTACGGTGACGAGAAGGAAAACACGTCCTGCTATGAAGACGTGAAAAACCTTCTTGCGGAGGCCAAACGTCAGCATGTCGATGGGATCGTACTGGATCTGTCCCGCAACGGGGGGGGGCTACTCGGAGAGGCGGTGCGCCTTGCCGGCCTTTTTCTTGACAAGGGTGGAATCGTGGCGACCAAGGACAACAGCGAGCAGGTGACTATTCTCGCCAACGGTTCAGCCGCATCGGAGACGGAAGGCGACAAGATCAAGGTGATTACGTTCCCCGCGGAAGACCCCCGCGCAGTCTATACGGGACCCCTCGTCGTACTGACAAGCCGCCTGAGCGCATCGGCCAGCGAGATCGTGGCAGGTGCTCTCAAAGACTACCATCGTGCTGTGATCGTCGGATCGGACCATACCTTCGGCAAGGGGTCCGTGCAGGCACTGACGTCCCTGCCCTGGGATCTGGGCGGCATAACAGTCACCACGGCGCTGTACTTCCTACCCGGCGGCAAGTCTACACAGAAGATGGGCGTAGAAGCGGATGTGCGGCTGCCTATCTGGTTCATTCTCGAAGATGTTGGTGAAACGGCGCTGGATTACCCGCTTCCGGCCCAGGCGATCACGCCCTTCCTCGGCGTTCCGGGAAACGCCGCGCCGCTCTGGAAACCTGTGGCGCAGCCCATGCGCGCGGAACTGGCAGCAAGGTCCAAGGCCCGAGTCGCCAAAGACGCGAAGTTCGCCGAGATCATCAAGAACAACAAGGAAGCCGCCGGCAAGAAGGGCGTGATACGGCTTTCCGACTTACGCAAGGAGATGGAGAAGGAAAACGGCGGCCAGAAGAAGGAAACGCTTACTGAGCTTAAGCAAAAAGCCCGGGACCAGTATGTTCCCTTCGTGAACGAGAGCGTCAACGTTCTACTCGATATGGTGACGCTGGGTCCAGCCATGCCTGCGCAGCCGTCCCTGCAGGCCCAGGCGTGTATGTCGGGACGTTGAACAAACGGCGGGCCGCCGAGCGCAATTCGTTTTTAAAAAAGGGGCTCTCTTTTTCCTTCCAGGAATCGCCTTAATGATGAAGTCAGCAAGGGGTTGGCCTTAACAGAATTCCTCAACAAGTACGCAGTCGAGAATTGCATTGTCAGCAAGAGGACGGGCAACGTAATGAGGATAGCCTGAAAAACCGATGATTCCCAATTGGTAATGTGCAAGAGTGATCAAAGAAAAAATGAAATGCGCCGGTTATTCGTTTTTGTTACGTATAGCACCTACCAAGCGTGAGGAGAAAAAATATTAAAAGGTAACAATTACTGGTTGTAATAAACATAATAAAGGCAGGGCTATTTTCGTACCCTGCCTTTAGCTTCTAATAACGTAATGTACTTTAAGATTCACTATACCAAGCCGTCTATGGCAGGTAGGCACCGCAGCCGACGATCATATTACCCACCTTTTGAACGTAGCTAATTTTGGCCTCGTCCTTCTTGGTCTTAGGATTCAATTGGTTATACTCCACCCATCCTGAACCCTGGCTGTTGGCCAGATCAACCATTTGCTTCCTATGGAGCTTTCCCTTGCTGTCGGGCAGATTATAGACATTTGTACCGACGAGCTTGGGAAGATTCACGTTAGCCAACATAAGTCCCTTGGGGTCTAAGGCAAAAACATACAGATCACCCTTGACGAACGCGCCTTTAGGATTATTGAATTCCTTTAACGCTTTCTCCTCGCCATTCGCTTTCACATAGGCTAAGGCTTTCTCCACCAGTTTCTTCGCCTCAGCAGGCGTGCCTGGTTTCTCGGCGGCGTACACCGAAGTCACCACGAAGAGGCAAATAAAAATCGATATCATAACTTTTTTAAACATATCCCTCCTCCTCTCTTAACGTGAGCTTGCGAAATGATTAAAATTTGATTTATGCTTTCACCGAGGCATAATTGGGTTGAAATAGTCATTCCTTCCTAGCATCTCTAAGGCAATTTCTTCACCATCGCTGCAAACTCTTCCTTCGTGAACGCCCTCAGAGTCGTCGTCCTGACATTTCCCAACGAGCTAATCCCCAAGGCGAAGGTTGTAGCGACCTCATCGCTGGGAAATTCACCAATAGCCACGTAATCGTATTCCCCCATCACCACGTACAAGCCAATTGCTTTACCACCCCATTTTTCGGCACCCTTAAAGGCCGCTTCAAGCCGCGCAGGTGCATCCTTGATGTTCTTGACCCCCTGGTCTGTCAATTTATATAACCCAATATAAGTCGGCATCGTGTTACCTCCTTTTTCTTGTTGTTGATAAAAAGTCGATTTAAGTATTGTGATCGTACGGGGATGGCCCCCAAAGGGACGCTGCTATCCCCTTGGAGGCTTCATATCGGTACCTTTCGGAAGCTCATTCTCATACTACACTCCAAAAGGTTAGATGTTAGGTTGTGAGATTAATTAGGGCCAGGCAGGAATGATAGAAGGTACTCTCATCTGCGTGGCAAGTCAAAGAAAAAATTCCATCCCGTAATTTACCTCACGTTGCTGATTTTCGTTTGAAATCTACGATGAAAATCAAAGACGGCAGCTTGTGGACTACAGGAAGAAGCAAATGCTGTTTCCATTTTGTGTTACAAATTACGTAAGGTTGCAGAACCTCC
>CAITLA010000010.1 GCA_903893135.1 uncultured Syntrophaceae bacterium
ATTGCCGTCTCCGGTAAACCGGAAGATATCGAGGGATGCGCCGGAGAGAATCTTATCAAAAGACCTCTGAAGCCTCTAATCATCGTGCCAACCTTAGCGGGCACTGGCTATGAAGTGTCCAAATATGCTTTCTTCGATGGCAGGTCTTATGCGTCGCATTTCTTGATGCCCCGTCTTGCAGTCATCGATCCCCGCATGACTATCCCGGAGGACGCGGTAACGACTGCCGCAAACTCTTCGGCTGCCCTGTCCCACGCGGTGGAGGCCTATACCGGCGCTGACAAGAATCCTCTGGCTGATGCCTACGCTTATACTGCGATTCAATTAATCATGGAACATCTGGTGAATGTAATTAGAAATCAACGGGACAGGAACGGACGTCTGTCCCTTGCCAATGCCCATGCCATGGCTGCCTGCGCCTTTTCTAATGTAGCTCCCGGTGTTGCACATAAACTCGGAAAGGTCATGGGCGACGTGTGTCATTTGCCTCCGGGGTTGTGCATGGGGATGCTGCTCCCCCACATTCTTGAGAAACAGATGTCGGAAGGCGGCTATCACATACCGGACCTCCTGTTGCCACTGGCGGGATTCGAAGCATACGCAAGTATGGCGGAAAAGCTGAGGGCTCGAAGAGCAGTCGATATTCTCTATGATTTGCTGAATGATCTATCGGCAGTGAGTGGTGGCGCCATTCTCCGGATATGGAAAGATGCACAAGTATCGGAAGAAACTTTACAGGACATAGCACAAAAAGCCGTAGGCGTTGGAGCAAGCTTCGACATGGCCGGTTGTGTGAAAATTGTAAGACAAGCCAGGGAAGGAAGATAGAAGGAGCCCACGATGGATATGCCGGGGTACTATGAATTCTGCTGTCGGGTTAAAATCATTTCCGGCCATGATGCCCTGGAGAAGATCCCAGACACCCTTGCTCAACTGAATGCCGGAAGGCCGATGATCGTCACAGATAAGGGCGTAGTCGGTGCCGGGTTGATTGACATCGTGGTTAATGCCATTAGCAACGGCGTCAACATCCGGGCGATTGCCGACGATGTTCCTTCCGATTCAGACTTGAGGATTGTAAACAGCCTGGCACGGTTGTATCGCGAGAAAGGTTGCGATTCTCTGATTGCCATAGGCGGCGGGTCTGTCATGGATACAGCCAAGGGGATCAATATCGTGGTTTCCGAAGAGGCGGACGACCTGATGAAGTTCAGCGGCGCCAACGCCCTGAAGCGGGCATTAAGGCCCCTGATAGCGATACCAACGACGGCGGGAACAGGCTCCGAAGTCACCCTGGTGGCAGTGGTCAAGGATCATGAAAAACATCTCAAAATGGCCTTCGTCAGCAATTTTCTTTTGCCAGATGCTTCTATCGTGGATTCCCGGATGACGCTCACCCTCCCACCGGCTATCACGGCGGCTACGGGCATGGATGCACTTTCGCATGCTGTGGAAGCATACACCTGTCTCGCAAAAAATCCTCTGAGTGATGCCCATGCTTTAGCGGCCATCAGACTGATCAGCGATAATCTTCTTAAGGTGATGGTGAATCCTGGTGATAAAAAGGGACGTCTGGGCATGTCCAGTGCCGCGACCCTGGCAGGCATTGCCTTCGGGAACTCCATGGTCGGTATGGTGCATACCCTTGGCCATTCTGTTGGCTCTGTCTGCGGTGTTCCCCATGGAGCATGTATGGCGATTCTCCTTCCTTATGGGCTGGAGTATAACATGCACAAAAACGGTCATCTCACGGCGGAACTGCTGCTCCCCATGGCAGGCGCTCTCGTGTATGCCGCGACCCCGAAGGAAGAGAGAGCAGAAAAAGTCATCGCCCTCATCCGCCGGATGAATCAGGATCTCTATGAAGCAACAGGCGGCAGGCATGCGCGCTTTTTCAAGGAGGTGTTGGACAGGGAAGGGAAAGAAATGGTGGCGAAAGAAAAACTGCTGGATATTGCGAAAACAGCCCTCAGCGACGGCTCCATTTTTTACAATCCTGAAGACCTGGATTATAACGATTTTCTCATGGTCCTGGAAGTGGCCTGGGAAGGAAAGCCCCTCGACATAGGCCTGATAAAAAAAGGATAACAGGCAGGCTGCATGACAATTCGAATGAGATGATAGACCTATTAAATGGGAGTGTTTATGATGAAGGAAAGAAAAACGAAGAATAATGCCCGTAAGAAACAGCCGAATCCATCCGCTGTGCCGTATGAAACGGTACCCGCCACGCAGCGGACGTTGAATGCCCTGGAGGTCATGAGGCATGAGACCTTGCAGGGAGGTGGCACTGAACTCATAGAAGAGCAGCACCGAAGAGGAAAGCTGAGTGCGCGGGAACGGATCGATCTGTTGCTCGATGAGGGCTCCTTTGAAGAGTTTGACCTTCTGAAGACAGGCAGGGGTGGCGCCTTCGGCGGAGAGAAGACATATCCAGGAGACGGTGTGGTGACCGGACACGGCACGGTCGACGGCAGGGAAGTATTTATGTTCAGCCAGGATTTTACTGTGCGGGGCGGGTCGCTCGGTGAAGCCCACTCCCAGAAGATCAGCAAGGTGATGGATCACGCCGTGAGGGTGGGGGCTCCCATCATAGGACTCAATGACTCCGGCGGGGCGCGAATTCAGGAAGGAGTGGACGCGCTCGCTTCCTACGGAGATATTTTTAAGAGAAATGCCCTGGCCAGTGGCATCATCCCGCAAATTTCCTGCATCATGGGGCCCTGCGCAGGCGGCGCCGTATATAGTCCCGCCCTTACAGACTTCGTCTTCATGGTCGAGGATACGTCCTACATGTATGTGACAGGTCCGAATGTGGTGGAGACCATTACCCATACGGCGATTTCCCACGAAGACCTCGGCGGTGCGAAGGTTCATGCGGAAAAGAGCGGAATTGCTCATTTTGTGCTCCCCAACGATATCATGTGCCTGCGGGAAGTGAGGCGACTGATCAACTATCTTCCCTCCAACAACAAACAAAGGACACCTATCCTGGACCTCAGTGATCCTGTTGGACGGACGGACCCGGCCCTGGATTATCTTGTACCGGAAAACCCCAACCAGAGTTATGACATGAAGGTGTGCATTAACAGTATCCTTGACGGGGCCGAGTTCCTGGAAGTGCAACCTTATTATGCGAAGAACATCATATGCGGATTCGGGCGCATGGGGGGACAGACCATAGGGATAGTAGCGAATCAGCCGGCCGTTCTAGCGGGGGTGCTGGATAACAGCGCGTCAACCAAAGCGGCGCGGTTCGTGCGGTTCTGCGACGCCTTCAACATTCCCATTATATGCCTCGTGGATGTGCCGGGTTTTATGCCGGGACCGGAGCAGGAGCAGGGAGGGATCATCCGTAACGGCGCCAAGCTGCTCTATGCCTTTATCGAGGCCACCGTGCCGCGTATCACCGTCATCGTCCGCAAGGCTTACGGGGGGGCCTACGTCGTGATGAATTCCAAACACATCGGCAGTGACATCAGTTATGCCTGGCCCACGGCGGAGATTGCAGTGATGGGCCCGAAGGGTGCAGCGGAGGTGATTTTCCGGAAAGAGATCCAAGCCTCATCGGATCCTGCAAAAACAATCGCGTTGCGAACGGAGGAATACAGAAAGACATACGTCAATCCCTTCCTGTCCGCCCAGAGGGGATACATCGATGATGTCATTTTCCCCAGGGATACACGGCACCGGATCATCCGGAGTCTTCAGTTCCTGGAAGCGAAAAAGAGGGAAAGGCCGGAACGAATGCACGGAAATGTTCCTCTTTAAGGAGGCGCTATGTTTAAAAAAATCCTGATTGCGAATCGAGGCGAAATAGCTGTCCGCATTATGAGTACGTGCAAAAGGCTGGGCGTCAAAACAGTGGCAGTGTATTCAGAAGTGGATTCCCGTTCCCTCCACGTCAGAGAAGCGGATGAAAAGGCCTTCTTAGGGGGCTCCAGACCGGAAGAATCGTATCTGGCGAAGGACAAAATCATCGATATCGCCATTTCCCACGGGTGTCAGGCGATCCATCCGGGATACGGTTTTCTATCGGAAAATCCTGAATTTGCCGAAATGGTCTCCCAAGCAGGACTGATATTTATCGGTCCTCCGGCATCAGTCATCACACAACTGGGTGATAAAATAGCCGCAAAGGCGTTTGCCATAAAGCTGGGCATACCCGTTAAGTCGGGACATGAGGGATGCATCTCCACACTGGCGGAGGCCGTAACGATTGCAGAACAGATTGGATATCCTTTGATGATCAGGCCGGCGCGCGCCGGAGGAGGAAGAGGGATACGGGTTGTGGAGAGCGGGGAAAAGTTGCACTCCGCCATGGAGTCCTGCCAAAACGAGTCGAGAAAGGCCTTTGGAACGGATGACTTCTTTATGGAGCGCTATATTGAGAGAATCCGTCATATCGAGATACAGATCATTGCCGACCATTACGGTAATGTAATTCACCTGGGGGAGAGGGAATGTTCCATCCAGAGGCGGTATCAGAAGATCATTGAGGAGACTCCCTCGACCGCTGTCGATGACCGCCTGCGTGAGCGCATGGGTACCATGGCGTGCAGGCTCGCACGTGAGGCAGGTTATAGGAATGCAGGCACGGTTGAATTCATCCTCGATAATAGAGACAAGAGTGTCTACTTCCTGGAGATGAATGCGCGTCTCCAGGTTGAGCACCCTGTAACCGAAATGGTTACCCGCCTTGATCTGGTGGAACTTCAGCTTCGCATCGCTGCAGGGGAAAAACTCCCCATCCGCCAGGAAGACGTCATCGGCACCGGATGGGCAGTCGAAGCCCGGATCTGTGCGGAGGATCCCGCCAGGAATTTTCTGCCCGTAACCGGCATGATTACGCGGTATGCGGCAGCCCGAATAAATAACGTCCGCATTGACAGCAGTGTTGTAGCCGGCAGCGTTGTCAGCACTTATTACGATTCACTGCTTTCCAAGGTGATTGCCTGGGGTGAAACGAGGAAGGAAGCAGTCGAATCCATTGTCCAGGCACTGAACGCATATCACATTGAAGGATTAGTCACCAATGTTGATTTTGTGAATGCCGTGCTCAATCACCCATCGTTTATGGAAGGCGACCTGTCGACGGATTTCATTGATGAGCACTTTGAGCGAGGCCAGATGAAGTTGCCCCCGCCCGAAGAGTGGCTTCATTTTATGGCCATGGCCGTGACCCTCATCTACCACAATCGACAATCGCTGGTTCACGAATCCCTCAAGCCTATGATGGCGAAAGTAGGTGCTCCACAGCAGTCAAAAGACCGGATCACCTACATGGTGAGAGCGGAGGACGTTTTTTTTGAATTAAGTCTTATTGTCAATCCGGCTCCTCGGAACTGGACTGTGATGGTAGATGGACTTAAGTACGAGGTTGTGACGCCAGAATTTGAGTTTTACAGGCGTCGTATCAAACTCATGATCGGCGGAGAAACACAATTCTTCCATACTCGCTACAGGGATAATAACATATGGGTGGCCTATCGCGGCGTCACTCGTACATTCGGAATCTACACTCCCCTGGAATGGAAACTTTATTACCACATGCCGAAGCCGAAAAAGATGCCCCCTGAGGATGTCGTTCGCTGTCCCATGCCGGGAGTGGTAGTCGCCATCCCGGTAAAAAAGGGAGAACGTATCTATCGGGGTCAGGATCTCGTCAGCATAGAATCTATGAAGATGGAAACTTTCGTCGCATCTCCCAGTGACGGGTTGGTAGAAAATATCCATGTCACTCCCGGGCAGGCTGTCGAGACGGGGGAGGTTCTTATCCAGCTGACAACAGATGCTTTGCCTTCCGAAGAGGAGTTAGATATCTTTTACGGTTGAGGAGATCAGAATGAAGTTCGGGTACATGGGAAAAATCTTGATGGCGGACCTCTCCACGCGCGAAATCCGTGAGGAGACTATTCCCTACCATGTTTACGAACAATATCTTTCCGGCATGGGTTTGGCCGCTTGCATCCTCTACGACAGGATCCCTGCCGGCGCTGATCCACTCGGTCCTGAAAATATCATAGGCTTTGTGTCCGGGCTCTTGACCGGAACAGGCAGTCTCTTTGCCGGCAGATGGATGGTCGTCGGAAAATCACCCCTCACCGGTGGATGGGGAGAGGCAAACTGCGGCGGCAGTTTTTCCCCGGCGATTAAGCGCAGCGGCTATGACGGCATTTTTTTCACGGGAATAAGCGAAAAGCCTGTCTATCTTTATGTGAATAACGGCGTCGCAGAGCTTCGCGATGCGTCACACCTGTGGGGCAGGGATGCCGTAGAATCAGAGGCGATCCTGATTACGGAAACGAGTGCCAATTCACGGGTTGCCGTCATCGGTCCCGCGGGAGAGAGGCTTTCCCTCATCTCCGGCATATGCAATGACAGAGGCAGAATGGCGGCTCGGTCGGGTCTTGGCGCTGTCATGGGCGCAAAGAGGCTAAAGGCTGTTGTCCTCGACGGTAAAAAAAGAATCCATGTCCATAACAGGGCTGAGATAAAGAGATTGAGTCAGATGTGCAACCGGTGGGTGCAGTTTCAACCGCCTATTTTTGCCGGGCCTGTGGCTGCATATGTAGGCGCCCTCATGAGGATCCTGCCCGTACAGATGGCCATGGACGGGCTGGTCTATAAGATGCTGCTCACGAAGTGGGGCACAGGCGGTATGAATCAGATGTCTGTTGAGATGGGGGATGCGCCGATAAAGAACTGGCGGGGCAGCAACGTGGACTGGGGAATTAAAAAGTCTCTGTCCGTGAACCCGGCTGCAATCAGAAAGTATGAAAAGGTGAAGTATCACTGCTATGCCTGTCCTTTGGGCTGTGGCGGCATATGTGAAACAAAGGGGAAATACGGCGAAACACACAAGCCGGAGTATGAGACAGTTCTTTCTTTAGGCGGTCTGTGCATGAATGCAGACGTGGACAGCATCTTCTATCTCAATGAGATATTGAACAGGGCCGGCATGGATACAATCTCTGCGGGCAGCACAGTGGCCTTCGCCATTGAGTGCTATGAGGCAGGCATCCTCACAAAGAAAGATACAGCCGGGATCGAACTCACCTGGGGGAATTCGGAAGCCATTGTCGCCCTCATTGAAAAAATGATCAGGCGCGAGGGCATCGGAGATATACTGGCAGATGGTTCAAAGGTAGCAGCGCGGAAGATCGGCAAGAAAGCAGGTACGCTTGCAATGCATGCCGGCGGTCAGGAACTCCCCATGCACGACGGCAGAAACGACCCCGGTTATAACGTTCATTACTCCGTGGAAGCCGCGCCCGGCAGGCATACCGTGGGAGCACAGATGTATTATGAGATGTTCCAGCTTTGGAAGGTGGCAAAAGGGCTGCCGCGCGTGAGGCCTCTCTATTTCAAGGGTAGAAAATACGTAGCGGATGAAGAGAAAGCGGTTACGGCCGCTCTTTGCAGCAAATTTATGAATGTCGTCAACTGTGCCGGTCTATGCCTCTTCGGCGTCTTTCTGGGCGCAAAGAGGACGCCGACATTTTCCTGGTTGAACGCAGCAACAGGATGGAACAAGACACCTGAGGAATACCTGGATATCGGGGCGCAAATCCAGACGCTGAAGCAGGCCTTCAATATCAAACATGGCATAGATCCAAGGTCGTTCATGCCGGGCGACAGGGTAATCGGGAAACCGGCGCAGACCGAAGGAGCGAACCGGGGAAGAACGGTGGACATGGAAAAATTGATAAGCGATTACTATAGGCAGTTCGGTTGGGACCCCGAGACGGGGAGACCAACGAAAGAGAGTGTTGTCGGATTAGATCTCCGTGGTGGCGAACATGGCATATAGGATTACGGATAAGTGCGATGGCTGTGGCGCATGCAGCAGGTTATGCACGGTTGATGCGATAACGGGAAATAAGAATGCCCTTCACGTTATTGCTACTGATCGGTGCATTGAATGCGGTGCCTGCGGGCGTATCTGTCCGGTGGAGGCAGTGAATGACCCCTTTGGCATTCCCTGTGCGATGATAAAAAGGTCCCTGTGGGAGAGACCGCAATTCGATAGAATGACCTGTATGTCCTGCGGGATTTGCATCGATGCCTGTCCTGTCCACTGTCTGGGACTGTCTGACGCGTCAAATTCCGGTGATTCCCACGGACGCCCTTACATGGCCAATGAGAAGGCCTGCATCGGATGCGGCTTTTGTGCCAAGGAATGCCCTGTTGAAGCTATCACCATGGCTGTATCTCAATCACGACAAGTTCTCATGGAACGAAGTGCTTGATAAGTAATACATGATGGTTTAATGTAGTAATATATAATGCCGGAGAAAAAGAAGGGAGGTCATATATGCAGCCATCTGTCAAAATATATACGTTAAGTACGTGCAGCCACTGCAAGTCAACGAAAAAATTGCTCGACGAATGTCACGTGCAATACGAATTCACGGATGTAGATTTGCTTTCTAACGAGGAGAAGAAAATAATTATAGAGGACGTCAGAAAATTAAATCCGCAATGCACATTTCCCACGCTTGTCATCGGAGATAAAGTCATTGTGGGATTTGATGAGACGAAGATCAGAAAGGCGCTGGGGCTATAATGGAAGTCGAACAGCTTTATGAGATGTTGAGGAAAATGCAGGAGCCCAAGGGCTATTTTTTTAGCAGGGATAAGGAATGGGTGCTTGATATCTTAAGAGGACTCCTCACGAACAAGGAGCGCTACGGCTACATGTCATGTCCCTGCCGCCTGGCGTCAGGAGACCGAGAAAAAGATAAAGACATTATCTGTCCCTGTGTCTATCGTGCGCCCGATGTGGAAGAATACGGAAGCTGCTACTGCAATCTTTATGTCTCGAAGGAATGGAACGAAGATAAGATTCCACATGTGTATGTACCGGAAAGGCGGCCCCCGGAGAAAAACCCTATTCTGTAGGTTGAGCATCTTCGATCTTCAAGGAATACTATAGTTGAGCTTGCTCGCTGCCTGATTTACAGAAGCGACAAAAAAGGTTGAAGTTTAATGTTTATTTTGGTATGGGTTCTTTAAGTACTTGCCGGGTTAGCGTTTGTATGGGAACCGCGAGGAAAGAACTATGAGTGGATTGTCTTTGGATACCCCGTTTTTTTAGAGGACGGGGTTTTTTATTTTTTCAAGGGTCATCAGCGATCGTAAAAAGTGAGGTGATGCCGTAATATAGTATTGAGTTCTGTTTTATCATTTCTTATTTTTGTGCAGGTATCTTACGTAAATGATTGTTTCTATCGGTGATACTTTAAGAGCGTATTTTTATGAAAGGAGGATGAAAAATGGCAGAAAAGAAAAATTCGGACGCTGGCAAGACGCAGGAAGGGCTTCTTGAGCGCTTCGGCCTGGGGCTTGCGGCGTGGAGTGAAAAATGGTTTCCCGATGCATGGGTCTTTGCCCTTGTGGGTATTGTTATCGTTTATGTCTTTGGTCTTCTCATCGGTGAAAGCCCGGTCAAGCTCGCGACCGAGGGTGGCAAGGCATTCTGGGTACTGATACCCTTTACCATGCAGATGGCGTTCATTATCATCGGCGGATATGTGCTTGCCTCTACTCCCGCCGTTTACTGGCTGA
>CAITLA010000011.1 GCA_903893135.1 uncultured Syntrophaceae bacterium
GGATGATACGGAGCGAATGTTGCACGCGCTGAGAAAACTTTTTCTCCCTAACGCAGTTGTCCTTCTCTCTTCCCCGGAGGATGAATCCTCCGATATAGCCGGCATCGCACCCTTTACGAAAGACTTTAAATCCCTGGAGGAGAAGGCCACAGCCTATGTCTGCACCAATTTTGGCTGTCACAGCCCGACAACGGATGTGACCGAGATACTCAGGTTGTTAGATATTCAGAAGGAACGATAGAGATATAATAATCGTCTTTGATGGAGGGCGAGTCGATATGAATACAACATCAGAAAAGAAAATAATAAGCACTCCCAATGCCCCAAAGGCCATCGGTCCCTATGCGCAGGCCATTAGGTACGGCGATCTGCTGTTCGTTTCCGGGATGATTCCCATTGATCCGAAGACTGGTGAATTATTAACGGGGAATTTCGAGGCGGAGGTTACACTTGTGCTTGAAAATCTCAAGGCTGTGGTTGAGGCAAGCGGCATGAGCCTGAAGAATGTTCTGAAAGCATCAGTCTTCCTTAAAGACCTCGGTCTCTTCGGAAAATTCAATGAGATTTACGGCAGATATTTTGGCGACATCCTCCCTGCCCGGGAGACAGTTCAAGTGGCCCAATTGCCCAGGGGTGCGTCAATTGAGATTTCCGTGATCTGCGGCACCCTCTCGTAACGTTCTTATGAAGCTTGTATGGAGATTAAACGGTAAATATATTTTTTGCGTAACATCTTGCCTATGGTAAACAAGTTTCAAAACTCTATAAGGGCATTGCCGCGGTTTGCGAGCTTCGTGTTTAAGGTATTGCGCAGTTTCAGACAGAACCAGGGCATACTGCTTTCCGGTGCCATCGCCTATTACACTCTTCTGTCGATCGTTCCCCTGTCGATCCTCACTTTGATTGCCCTGTCGCATTTTATAGAACAGGAACAGTTGTTTCTCACCTTATCTACATACCTGGAAATGGCGATACCGGGATATGCTCCGACTTTGACCGAACAGGTGCGGGTATTCATTAGGCACCGCAATGTAATCGGAGTTATCGGCATTCTGATCATGCTGTTTTTCAGCTCTATAGCCTTTACGGTTCTTGAGAATGCCATCTCGGTCATCTTTCACCACCGTATTAAAATACAGCGCCGCCACTTTATGATTTCAGCCATTATTCCTTTTGTGTATATTCTTCTGATTGGCCTTGGTATTTTCTTTGTGTCATTTTTTGCTGGAGCATTGGAGGCCATCGAAAACAGGCAATTCCTGCTCTTGGGCTGGAATTGGAGCTTTGAAGGCACGTCCAGAATTGCATTTTATTGGTCAGGGTTAATTGGTGAAGTGCTTATGTTCACATCCCTGTATCTCGTCATGCCTGTGGGGCGGATAACATTCCATCATGCGCTGATCGGAGGGTTAGCCGCCACGTTTCTCTGGGAGATAACCCGTCGCGTCGTCGTCTGGTATTACACATCCATATCCTTCGTAAATATAATCTACGGTTCCCTGGCCTCGACGGTAGTATTCCTTCTCGGTGTAGAAGCGGCAGCGATAATACTTCTCTTAGGCGCCCAGGTTATTGCAGAACTTGAAAGCAAGCCTGAAGATGCAAGCCAAGAGCATTTCAGGTTTTGAGGAATCTCTTATCGCAAGATCTATGACAATTGCTTTTTAAACTTCTTGAAGACCTCTATTTGGATCGATACCTTCCTGAAAGTCTTAAGCACACGATTGCCATCGTCGTAATAGCTTTCTTATCGAAATCGTGATAGCGAAGATCCATATTGATGGGATATTAAAAAAATCCCATGTCCCTTAAACAGCCCTGAAGATAAAATGAGCTGATCCTGTTGATGACAAAGAAAAAAGCCAAAAAAAGTAAGACAAAAACAAAGTCAATGAAATTTCTTGGCTGGGATTCAGTTCCATCAGAGCTCCCCAGAAATTCCCGATTAATAATGGTGGACTACTCTCAGAGAATCTTTGTTCTCTTTCATAATGAATATTGTAATCGTCCAGATTATTTTCGGGGTCCTCATCCTATACGGAATAGATATTGGCAATTTATGCGAGAAGGTAATTATGATCTTTATCAAGCCCGTGCATTTCTGGAGCAATATTTATCAGTATTAGAAAGGGAATTGTCTGAAATAATCCAGAAACACTCCTTGGCTTATTGGTTACACATTTATAGAAGATTATTTCCCGGACCAGTTGGACAAGATAAACAGCCCGCTACTATAGGCCTTACAAGAGCGGTTCTGGAAGCTGCAATTCAGAAGTATGCAAAATTTGATTTATGCGGAGGAATCGCTTTGAGCAAAGATGTCCGCATAGAGGATATCTTCTGCGGCTTGCTCATGGCTCCCGAATTTGAAATGGAAAGAGAACTTATTATGGATGGTCCAAATCAACTTGTGCTTACAAATTTCTCTACGACTGAGTTTATAGAGTTTTATCAGGTTGAGAAGCTTGCTTATGAAGTATGGCGAACCGCGGCAATGTTGAGATCTATTGGCAAAGGTGCAAAATTCGTAATTGAAAACAGTTCAACTCGATTTGACGACGAACGGTCTGAGGAACTGAATTCTTTGTTAATCTCGCATGATGAAAGGTTGTCAGGAGCATTTTCTGTTTCAGCAATTGGAACTGTATTCGAGAAGATTGGACGGGATAAGACTGGATATATTTTCGTACCGACCTACAATGTTGGATCCATGAATATAGACCCTCTTCGAGAGGGCATCAGAAAAATTTATGGGATGAATCTTCCTGAAGGATTTGTACCAAACTTTATTTGGATTCCTTACAACTTAAAAAATTTTCAAAGAGCACATTTACCGTTAGCGGATGCTTTTCATAAGAAATACGGTGTTGAGTTTGATGCTGTATTATCTGTAATAGTGGGTATGTGTCATCATGTATTTTACCGCTGGATTAGTAGTCAAGGATTAAGGATGATATACTATTGGCAGCGTGGGTATGAAGGGCCAGAAAAGAGAGAAACAATAAGCGAACTAATCAAAAGCAATCTTCCTGCGGTGGCAAGGATTTCAGATATTCCATTGGAGAAACTGCAGAATTTTAATTATGATGCGGCTATCGACTTTTGGACTCTTGATACTGCGTGTCGAAACAAAATAGATTTATCATATTCTGGACCTCATTCAATTTTTCTGCCCGTTGGGGAAAATCGCGTATTTATTGATTACGCATGGATTATGAGGCGACTATATGATTTGTTTCATGGAGTGAAAATTGACGACCAGAACTTCAAAGGAGAGGCCCTCGAATGCATTATGCGAGAATCTCCCTCAGTACTTCCTATTGGCCCTTGCGTATCTCTTTCTGGAATAGAACGCCAAATAGATTATGCCTATGCGAAAGGCGAGTTTCTTATCATAGCAGAATGCAAAGCTGTTGCGAGATCAATCGGCTATGGGCTATGACAGAGGAGATCCATTAGCAATATCATATAGACGGAAACAGGTTATTGAAAGATCACTCAATGAAATTGATGAGAAGGCTCTATGGCTTGCCAAAAACCCAATAGGCAGAAACTATGATGTTACAAATTTTAGGTATATTTTGCCTGTGGGTATCAGCCCTTTTGTCGAATTTATTCCGAGCCTTTCTCCTCGCTATTGGATTTCGGAAAAGATACCGAGAGTCCTTACACCTCCAGAATTCAGTGAATTGTGTAACGATTCAAAAATAATTTTCATAACTGACAATATAGTCAGCATTTCCTGTCATAATCAATGCCTGTAATTATTATTTATAGGTGAACAGTAGTAGGTGAGCGAAGCGCTTTTGATGACGAAGGGGTATGATAATTCTTTGGGAAGGGAGGCAGGCTGCTTCTCTCCTTATTAGGAAAAGATGAAACAGGAAACCTCAAAGCCTGTGGTCCGGGAGATCATGATGGAATTTGCCCATCTCACCGGACTGTTATCATCACGGGAAAAGCCGCGCCGCTACTTATGGACAGACGCCTTTGCCGTCTGCAATTTCCTCACCCTTTACCGGCAGACGAGCGATGAGCGTTACAAAGAGCTCGCCCTCCGCCTTGTCGCTCAGGTTCACAACATCCTCGGACGACACCGCGAAGACAACCCGTGGATAGGCTGGATCAGCGGTCTTCCTGAAGAAGAGGGAAAAGCACACCCCACGAGCGGCGGGTTGAGAATCGGCAAGGGCATGAACGAGCGCCGATCCCATGAACCCTACGATGAACAGTTGGAATGGGATCGCGATGGACAATACTATCATTACCTGACGAAGTGGATGCACGCCCTCAATCGTGTAAGCCGGGTTACGGGGGATTCACTTTATAACAGATGGGCTGTTGAGCTTGCGAAGGCGGTACACGCCAGGTTCACCTATGCTATAGCATCGGGCGGCGAGAAACGCATGTATTGGAAGATGAGCATCGACCTCTCTCATCCCCTCGTGCCATCGATGGGTCATCACGATCCTCTCGATGGACTCATCACCTACCTGGAGCTTCAGCAGATAGCGGCGAAGGATTCCAAAAAATCCACGCATCTCGACCTCAGCCAAGAGATCGCAGATATGGCCGATATCTGTGAAGGTAAGAACTGGGCAACAGACGATCCTCTCGGCATGGGCGAACTTTTGGGCACCACGTACAAACTTGCCCAATTGATGATGAGCGAAGATATCGGGCAGGCAGAGCTTCTGAATGACCTCCTTGATTCTTCTCTGATGGGCCTGCGATTATTTGAGAGAAGGAATCCTCTCAATCTTCCTGCAAATTACCGCCTCGCATTCCGGGAGCTGGGGATGTCTATCGGGTTGCACGCAATTGAAAAACTGCCGGGACTGATTAAGCAGGCTCCGCGCATTTTCAGCATGCTAAATCGCCTGCACTCACAGACGGAAAATCTGATGCGCTACACACCGCTCAGTAACATGATTGAGGCGTATTGGCTTGACGACGCAAACAGACAGGCTGAAACCTGGACGGGACATCGTAATATAAACATGGTGATGCTGGCGACCAGCCTTGCCCCTGATGGGTATATCGCCATATGATGCTCCGCGTTCTTCTAACCCTGTCCCAATAATTTTGCGGCTTCAGCCATGGCTTGCGGCTCCTTGAGTCTTGCCAGTTCCTGCGGTGATTCCTGAAAATTTTCAAGGGCGTTGAAGAAACGGTCGAGGACATCACCGCTGTGAGTCGGAATCAATAAGAGATGGGTGTGGGGAATTCTTCTGCCCCGCGCATAGAGAAAAATGAAATCAGGCTCGAATTTGTCCATCATCCGGTTGGCGACGACCTTCGCCACCTTGAAAAGGCTTGCATTTTCTTCATCGGAGAGCTCGTGCCACCACTGGACATGCCGCTTTGAAATCACCAGGCAGTGACCCTTTGTGTAAGGTTGGATATCCAGTATGCACACGGACAGCTCATCTTCGTGGATCTTGTAGGCATGCGCCTTCCCCTCTATAATGTCGCAGAATACGCAGCTTTTCTTCTTTTCCATCTATAATCCCCTTTTCGGCGAATTTTCAAAATTTCCAGAACGACATGATTCCACCTTAATCTCCAATAATCTATTGCGTCAATTTAAGCTATTAAGCGCTGCAATCCTCCTTGGAGTTTCTTGATGGTCTCATTGATCTCATCTGTTTGACCATGCGTCTTCGATAACAAGGCGTCTATGGTAGAGAGTTCCTCTTTTACGTAATTAATCGCCTGTTTTCGCATTTCTTCAATAGCCCTGTTGATCCGGTCCTCCCACTGGGCGGCAAGACGGGAAAGATTAGCCTCCACTTCATGGGGAATCTCGCTAATAAAATGTTTCTCAAAAAGACCCCTGAAGATAATCATAGGAATGAGAAACCAGATGAGATCGAAATGGAAGTCAAATGATCTTATCGTCTTGATGTCGGGGTGATCGGGTTCTGATACCTCAATTTTCCAGTCTGCGGGAGCAAGCCTCACACCAAGAACCTTTTCGATATTTTTATCCAAGAGATTCCTGAAGGATTCAATTGATCTGGATAAACTGGCGTGGGCCTTGTTAAGAGTGCCATAGAAATGTCTATGCTCTATTTTGGAAATATGCCTCATCTCCTCCGTCATGCGGTCTGCAAGCCATTCTTCGTACCTCCGGGTGAGTTTCCAGAGATTCACTTTCCACATGAAAAGCTCCTTTTCCAAATCCAGAGAGAGTTTCCTCCTAAGAGGTTTCTGAAAATTATCAAGGTAATTCATAATGAGGGTTCGAGTTTGTCTCTGGTTCTCGCGGGCAATGATGGTTAGTTCCTCACGTATGAGATCAAAATTGACCTTTTCATCGAAGATTTGTTTATGAAGATTCTCACGGTCAAGGTCAGCCTGCACAGATGTTTTCAGGGCAATATCGAGATAGCCGAGACAACCTCTTATCAGGGACTGCATTTTGTACTGGAGGATTTTCCTGAACTCGAAATCACGGTTTAAGGACAACATGGAGAGAAGACCTGTTTCCAATCGATCCTTGTATTGTTCCGTATTCACAAGGGTCGAGTATACATAGATCGGTAATCGCCGGTTTAATTCACGCTGAATCGTTCGCTCAAAAAATTCTATGACTTCGTTCTGCTGTTCCGGGGAGAGAAGATCAGTTTTTGTCAAAAGGAGCACGATATTCGGCGTGTGCCGTGTTAGCTCCCGAATCAGTTGCACATCATTTTCCGAAAGCGGACGATCGGAGCTTATGGCAAGTAAGGCAGTCCCCACTTGGGGAAGCCAATTTTCAGAGGTTTCCACATGATATTTGAACACACTTCCCAAGCCAGGGGTATCCACCAACCGCAGACCTGCATAATCCCTGAGAGACGGAAGCTCAATATCCACAACCTCTACGTTTTTTTTATTGGATGGATTTTCGGCTTCCGAGGTAAAAGCTTCAATATCGTTAATGGCAATCTCCGATGTGTTGCCGTCGAAATACCTGACAACGGCTTGTTCTTTTTCCCCATATTGAAGGCGGGTAATGACAGTAGTAACCGGTATGACGCCAACGGGGAGAACGGATTTGCCGATAAGGCTATTGATGAAGGAACTCTTGCCTGCCTTGAACTGACCGAGGATTGCCACATCAATAGGCTGGCTCTGGATAAGTAGTTTCTCGCAGGCTTCTATCTGGCGGTTCAGAGAAAGAATAGAAAATCTGGCGCAGAGATCAAGAACGTCTTTCAGCAGCCGCTGTGAAACATCCTGAATACGGGCTTTTGAGCCATTGTTGATTATGTCGGACATAAAAAAACTCCTCCAGAATAAGCCCACTGGTAGGAGTTATCAGCCTTGCGGCGGTTTGTTAGGAGGCGAACTCCATCACCTTCTTTGCAGTCAAACAAATTCGAGATTTCTTGTCAAGGAGTTCATGTATTATCTTGAAGATTGGCGGCTTCTATCTCAGGTATGGATTATGCGCCTTTTCATGCCCTATGGTGGACGATGGCATCCTCCCGTAGTTGTGGCCAGGCATCACTTTCGTATCATCCGGCAGTGTGAAGAGCTTTTCCATTATTGAATGGCGCAGAACCGGCCACGATCCTCCAGGGAAATCGGTTCTCCCCACGGCCTCCACAAAGAGGGTATCCCCCGTGAAAACATATCCTGGTGAGTGGAGAGAAATTCCACCGAGGGTGTGTCCTGGTGTATGAATAACCTTCAGAGAAATGTTTCCCACCTTGATGTCATCGCCGTCATTCACAATAATGTCTGGATAGGGAGACTTTTCAGCCCCGTGCATCCTGAAGAGAGGAAGCGGTGTGAACATAACGAGTTCCGCATCATCCCTGTGGACGATAATCTGCGCGTCCGTCTTGGTTTTCATCTCCGCATTCCCTGTCATGTGGTCCACATGCCCATGTGTATTGACAATGTATTTGATCCTGATGTCGTTCTCTTTCGCTTTTGCGATTATGCCATCCACATTGGCCGCCGGATCTATAACCAGGCCTTCGCCTGTTTCCGGGTCGCCCACAATATAGGCGAATACGGCCATATGACCAACCTCAACCTGGTGCAGATACATACTTGGCACTCCTGAAGATCATTTAACATTTTTGCTTCTTTATCGTCAAGGAACCTATTGAGAACGCTGTTATTTATAATGTATTTTCTTGATAGAAGGTGAGAAATTTTATGATGGGGAGATGGGGACGTCACCATCTCCCTTTCTGCCCCTTAGAGGATACTGATGACGGGCTGTGGTTTTGGCGTTAACGTTTCCTCGTTGGCAAAATCACAAAACGAAAGATCAGTCACCGGACTTCCGAAATGAGAAAATTTCTCCTTCAGCATATCGATAAACATCTTGACGGTTATCGAAAAGCACAAGCAGTCGGAATAATCATAGGATTTTGTGTGCCTGGAAACATCAATGACTATGGCCTCCAGGAGTTGCCTCGAGATCACATCCCTGTTGTGATTCATAATGAGCCCGATCAAGCTGAGGGCGAGCACTTTTATATGAAAGCTGATTGCCACATCTCTTTCCCTGCTGTAATCCGGATGATCAATAATGTATGACATGTCTTCGAGAAAGGTGATATTGGGGGGGACATCATGGAGAGACTTTCTTTTATAACAGTAATCAAACATGGGTAAAAGAGGCGAATAGACGGCCTTTCCATATCCGCCGAAGCCGGAGATATCGATCCCTGCATAATAGTGCCGGTATTTGAGATATCTCTCCTTCATCTTATTGAGGCTTTCATTTTCAAAGTTTGCCGCTATTATCTTTTGTTGCATAATACCCCTTGGAAGATATCGGACAGTACAAGGCCGGCATCGTCAGTCACGAGTATAGAGAACGGTTGTTGCAGCCCAATCCACACTTCTCGTGTCTTGCGCACGCATTTCCTGCAACTGCGCGCAAGTCGCCGGAACGCTTTTTAATGAGAGGGAATAATTGCCGATGCTGAAATGGCCTCTTTGTGAGGACCTCAATCAGATGCTTATCAGGTAAATCTTCCCAAAAGAGAGCGGTGCAAGAAAAAAACACCGCTCTCTTACGTTATTATATGTTTTACTTTCTCTACAACTATCCGAGGTAAAAACCGGTCGGGTCAAGGGCTCTGAGGATTTTGAGCTCCTCCGCGGTCGGGATAGTGGTCTCTTTCACTTTAGGCGATACCTTCAAATCCCATGCGCAGTTCGCCTTGATCTTTTCAATTGACTGGCCGGGGTAGTATTCTGACAGGTACATCTCCTTGGTTTTATCGTCGAACAAATAGACACCCATGGTGCTGACCACACAGTTCGGTCCCCCACCGAGCATGCCGAGCTTCTCGCGTTGTCCCGGGCCACCCAGGTAGCCGGGAGTGGTAATGTATTCACATTTTTCGACGAACTTCTTTTTATCCTGGGGCATAATGGCAAGGACCCTTTTGCCCGAAGTCGCCATGTCGTTCGCGCCACCGCTTCCGGCAAAGTAGGTGAAGCTTTCCTTCTTGGACCAGTCCCCTGCTCCCGTCGAGTTGATGTTGCCGAATTTATCGATCTGGGCGCCGCCGATGAAGGCAACGTCGACCTCGCCGCGCTGCAATGCCGCCATTGTGGCCAGCATGCCGAATGTTGCATCGGCCCCGAGGAAAGCAGCAGGGTCATCCACGGTGATCGCAAGGGCCGGAGGCGCCGTCGCCCGGATAGCGCCGCCTTCGGTCATCATAATCATGTTCGGGGCGTGGGTGGCAAAGGCATATGCGGCCACCATAATTGGCAGTCCCACTCCCACGAAGACAACCTCTCCGTCTGCAATTTCCCTGGCACAGCGGATTGTCATAAGTTCTGTCAGTTTATAATCAGCCATAGTTAGTTACCCCCTTTCTTAGCAGCAATTGCGTCTTCGTAGGCCTTGAGCCGGTCATCAGTGTACATGGGCACACCCTTCCAGCATACCGGATCATGGTACCCATAATCGACACCCAGTTTTGGGCTCGGAGTAAAGCCGAGCTTGGGTTTCAGGCGATCCAGACCGGCCTGGCCGAATTTCGACTTGTATTTCTCGATGTATGCAGCCTGGTCTTTGCAGCCGTAGACCCATTCATCGAGGAAGGCAGGCAGGAGGTCTGCGTACCGCTCATATCTGCCCTGATACTGGCTGAAGCGGATGTCCAGGCCGTAGTAGCCCCGGCAGGCCGAAGGATGAGCGCCATACGGGCAGTGGACAACGGCCAGGGTCTTGTAGTAGGGGACAATCACGCGGTCCGGATCAGTTCTGGTTACCTCCGGCTCCACAATCTCCTCGGCCGTAACGATGACGCCCCGCTTTGTTCCCATGGCGCCGAATTCGTCTGTGACGCCGCGTGTTCCATAGGAGATCACATTGCCGAGACGGTCGGCCTTCTGTGCGTGGATGATCGCAACGTCGGCCCGCCACGCGCGCACAGCCATTATCTTCTCACCGGTGAAAGGATCTTCAACGAGCTTGAGGTCCATCGGGTTGTTTTTGGGCATATCCGTGCCGATATTCCCCCGAATGGGGATGAAGGGAATGCCGAGAAAGCCTGCCATCATGGCGCTGGTGGCGCCGAAGTTGGAGATGTCATACCTCTTGAGTTGCCCTTTATTGAATGCCCGGCGAATGGCATAGGGGGCCTTCACATACCAGTTCATGATCCAGGCGGTGTGAATTTCCGAAACACAACCGGCGCCCACCATGATATCCAGACCACCCACGTCCGTTGAGGATTCGATAGTGGTCAGGTTCCTCTTCTTCTGTCTGATGATTTCGTGAGTCAGGGCCATGGGAACGTGAATCTGGAAGCCCCCATAGTAAAGCGTATCGCCATCGTGGATGAACTTTGCTACCGCATCCTTGAGCGTCATCCTTTTGTCGAGATCCATGTAATCCTCCTTTTGTTGTTAATAAAGATTAAAGTTAATGATGCCAATAATTTCTGGAAAGTCGCCTATACCTCCTTCCTAGGGCTCAACAAACCCCCGTGCAATACGTTCCTCATAACATTGGCGGCACAGATAATAAACGCGGATATTTCCGCAACCAGTGCCATAGAGCTGTAAAAGAAAAGTGCATTCAGGACAACTCTGCAGCATGCATCTACTTTCACAAAACGTGAATCTCTCCTCAGGCTGGTAGCATTCATCGCAATCACGGGGAAAGATAGACATGGTTTTTCATTCCGTGAGCTTGTCGTTGTCCTTTAAAGCAACTAATGAAATCGTAATAAGGTCATGCGGGCAGTAAGAAAACAGCCCGATGTCGAGAAATAGAGCATTTCGCGTAGAGTACATCCCGGCTTTCGACATTCCCCCTAACAATAACAGAGCGTCTTTCTACCAAAATATGATTCATGATGTCAACAATTTTCTGAGCGCACAAAAATTTTTTTGATCAAATCTTCCGCTGAGGGTCCGGAATAGACAGGAGGGATATATTACAGCTATTACGATAACATCTCCCGTGGGGGCCATGCAAAATAAACAGATGATACCCCTCTCGGCTGTTTGATCGAATACTATGGCCTGTCTGACCCGGTTTTGTACTTCGTCTATTGCAGTTCTATTAATAGTCCATAATTCGTGAGAGGCATAGCCCCATGGGAGTTGATATATTTTTTCTGTTTTATTATTATTTTTTTTCAACTAAGATATCTAAAGCGGCCTCCAAATACCGTGGTATTTGATGGAGCAAGGATTTGTTACCCGGTGAGGCAAGAGAAAAATTCATGAGTGCGATAGCAGAAGACAGATGCCTGGTCATGTTTGTCAGGTTTCCCGGGCAAGGTCAGGTAAAATCGAGACTTGCAAAAGACCTGGGTGAGGAGGAGGCGACAAACCTCTACCGCTGCTTCGTTGAAGATTTACTGGAGAGGTTTTCCAAAGAAGCTTACAGGCTCCGCATCGCGTTCTATCCCGCAGAGAAGGAACGCGAGATGAGAGAGATGCTGGGCGACGAATTCTCTTACATCCCGCAGACGGGTGAGGATCTCGGTGAGAGAATGAAACTCTCCTTTTTGCGATGCTTCTCGGAAGGGGCCCGATCCGTTGTTCTAATCGGGAGCGACATTCCCGATTTACCGGCACGGATCGTCGATGAGGCCTTCCTCGCCCTGGACAGAAACGAGGCTGTAATCGGCCCTTCTGTCGATGGGGGCTATTATCTGCTTGGATTCAAGCAGGACACTTTTAACGGAGATGTCTTTATGGGGCTTCCTTGGGGTGCGGAGACGGTTTTTCAAGAGACGATGAAGATTTTACACATGGCCGGTGCTCTGGTGCATGTGCTTCCGGTATGGTGGGACATCGACAAACCTGAGGACATAGCGGCCCTTATCAAAAACAGTGAGCATACAGGATTTGCAGACTCTAAAACGATGCTGTATCTTAAGACCATAGGCCTTGCATAATATCTCATGATGCCGAAATTTTCTTTCATCATCCCCGTGTGGAATGAAGAAGCGATCATCTCCCGGATGATCGAGCATGTCCGGAATCTCAGCGCGTCCGGCGGCGCGGAAATAATTGTCGTGGATGGAGACCCAGCGGGAAGAACGATCAAGGTTGCCCGTCATATGGGTGTGAAAACTGCAATCTCGGAGAAGGGGCGCGGGAATCAGATGAATATCGGCGCATCTCTTGCTGCCGGTGAGATCCTGATTTTTCTGCACGCCGATACCCTCCTTCCTCCTGATGCCCTGGAACTGATAGAAACGGCAATGGAGGATAGTTCCTGCATTGCCGGGGCATTCGATTTGGCAATCGATTCAGCGAGGCCCGTATTCAGATTGATAGAGAAGGCGGCCTCTCTCCGTTCCCGCATGACGAGGATACCCTACGGAGATCAGACCATCTTTATAAGAAAGAGGGATTTCCGTGATCTCGGCGGTTTCAATAATATTCCCGTCATGGAAGACGTAGAGTTCATGCAGCGCATCAAGAAGCGGAAGGGGAAAATATGTATCATAGGAAGAGCAGTCCTCACATCCCCTCGACGGTGGGAAAAAGAGGGCATCGTTTATACGACTCTCAGAAACTGGCTGCTCATCGCCCTGTATTTCTGCGGTGTTAAACCGGAAAAGCTCATCCGGTTTTACCGTTAAGCCGAAGTCTTCATCTGTTCTGCCCCTGTCCCCTGCACCCTATTCCCTATTCCCGGCGGCGCTCTTGCCGAAGTTTTTTCCAACACTCCACGCCTTACCGGCGTTTCCCCCAATCTTCCAGTAATTGTTGTCAGGCATGGTTAATGTGAAGGGACTGATTTTTCTGATGTCGGGCTTGCCTTCGGTCAGATAGCGTTCCTCAGAGTATGCGCCCACGATTTCACCGATGAAGAGGCTGTTAGTAGGCAGATCCACAGCATTGACAAGCCTGCATTCCAGGGAGAGCGGACACTCCCTGATCATGGGGGCGGCGGGCAGTTCGCCGTAGAAAACATCGAATATCTTAGATTTGTCGGTCTTCTCACCCGATACGATTCCGCAATAATCAACTTTCTCCATCAAGGCGATACCAGGAATATTCACGCTAAAGGCCTTGTTCTTGTGAATGCCTGTGTTGGTGTAATGAAATTTGCCCAGGGCCACGGCCATCATGGGAGGATTGAAGTTTACCCGCGACACCCAGCCCACGGCCATGAAATTGGCCCGTCCATCGCAAACCGCGCCGACGAGAACCATCGGCATGGGATAAAGGAAGGTATTTTTATCCAGCTTAATTTTTTCCATACAGGATTACCTCCTGATTCATTTAATCAATGACAAGACAGGCCGGGCGGCTGAGAGACCCGGGCAAGCGCATGACCTATCTTAAGGTAATAGCCTTCTCAGGGCAAAGCTCCTGGCAGCAGAAACAGCTGATACAGGTATCGGCATCAACTATGGGAAGGTTGTCGTCGCTCATGGACAAAGCCGATACGGCGCACTGGTCGATGCAGGTGCCGCAGCCCGTGCATAATTCGCCATCCGCTTGCGGTCGCATGAGTGTTCGATTGCTGATCAGCGTCTGTATAGCGTCATTCTGGAGCATCACCTGGCCGCCGAACGGAGGAAGCTTGAAATCGCGTATTGGTTTCAGCTCCCCGATGACTTCAATTGTACTCGGGTCGTAATCTCCCAGACCAAGCTCCTTCGCCTTCTGAAGGAATCGCAGCCGGCCCGGTTCACATCCCATCATCACCGCCACAACGGAGTCCAAGGCTACGGCATTGTCGGACGCCATGATCATGCCTATGTCTCTCAAATCCGGCGAGGCCGGGCCGTTGCCCTCCATGCCGACCACGGCGTCCATTATAAAGAGGTCCGGTATGCGAAGGCGGAATACGTCCACCAGCATTTCCTGGAAGCGTTCGGCGTTTCCCGCCGCCTTGTGGAGCTGTGCCTTCTGGGCGCCGGGAAGGATGCCGTAACTATTTTTGATCGCCCCCGTAATGACCGTGAGACCATGGGTCTTGAATTTCGGCAGGCTGATCACGATATCGGCATCGAGGACAGCCCTGGAGACGTTGACGGCGGGCATGAACGCAGGATTGAAATCAACCTTCTGCGAATCTCCGCCGATGTTCTGATAATAGCCCTTCGCTGCTTCCAGCAGTCCCGTCTTTCTGAAGCTTGCCTCGTTTGCCCCGTAGTCGAAAAGGCCCGGATTGTCGCCCACGACGATTGCTGCGGGCTTCATTGTCTCTACTTTTTCCACGACGGCACGAAGCACCGCAGGATTGGTGACGATGCCTTCTTTTGCCTCGGAGGCCCGAAGCACGTTCGGTTTTATCAAAACCCTCTTCCCCCGCAATTTCAGAGGGAAGAGTTCGAACGCCCGGTCCACGGCCTCTCGGACATTATCATAGTTGGCAGGATGGATCATGACTTTCGGCATCGTCTCGCACCTCCTTCTCGGTCCTGTCGTGACAAGTAACTTGGCATTTCAGCCCCTGAAACGGCTCATGCATTTTTGTGTTTAATAACTGTACCGTTCTGATATTCCTCGAAGGCGATCCGCAATTCTTCCTTTGTGTTCATTACGATGGGTCCGTACCACGCAACCGCTTCCCTCAATGGTCGGTTTGCCCCTAATAACTTTGCGGATCTTTCTGCTCTTACCCATCTCGATCCTCTTTCTTACACTTCCTGCAGTACCTTAATAGAAAGGTCCTCAACCATGTCCTTCACCTTTTCTCTATAGGCCAGCATGTGAGGAGTCTTCAGATGGGCCCTCAAGGCTTCCACACTTTGCCACTTCTCAATGATGGTGACAACGTTCTTATCAAGCTTCTGCACAGGCAAACCAGAATCGATATCGATAGCAGGGAAGTATTCGATGCAGCCCTTCTCATCTCTGACCTTGGGAACATTGGCCTTAAATATTTCCATAAATTCAGGGAGCCATTCGGCCTTGACACGTACCGATGCAATCACGCTAATCATATTATCCACCCTTTCTATGATGCACTACTTGACGGGCATCATTCCTTCTCATCTTCCTCATCAATGTGAAATTTATGGAGCAGCCGATGAGTCACCGGTGCAAGGACAATCCCCAGGACGGCTATGAACATGAGGCCGCTGAAAAGCGCGTATCCTGAAGCGAATAGCTTCGCTCCTTTCGTCGTGAGCTGATTGACAGGCCCCATTCCCCCGAGAATCATGGATGCCTCTAACAGAGAATCAACCCAACCAAATCCGGCTATCCAGTGGTAACCTGATATGCCGATAGATAAAGCAGCTAATATCAGGAGACCCGCCGTAGCGACGGAATTCGCCATCCTTCTTATAAAAACTGACAAAGGCGCCAGTTTCTCCCGCTTCCGCTCAAACATCATCAACCTCGCATCAGTGAAAGCCCACGAATTATGAAAACGTAAAATAATTATGGAATCATTACATTTATGATGACTTGATTAAATTATGCTGCGAATGAATAATGATGTCAAGAATTTTCGGGATGAAATGCTTTCGCTTGATAAAGGGTGACAAATAAACTATATCAGCAGGAATGGCACAATCATTAAACGGACAATGTCATTGATCAAAGAGGGATGAGAAATGAAAATCAGCAAGACCAGCGAAATGCGGTTTATGGACCAGTATGCTGTTGAAAAACTCGATATACCGGAAGAGATCCTCATGGAAAACGCCGGGCAGGCCTCGACATATGTCTTAGCACAGGAGATTGGCATAAAGGATAAGAAGTTTGTTGTGTTCTGCGGCATCGGCAACAATGGCGGTGACGGCCTTGTCGTAGCGAGAAAAATTCACAGCAATGGCGGATTGGTCAAGGTATTTGTTGCTGGAGACATGAAGAAGTTTAAAGGGGCGGCTAAAGCCAATTGGAATATAATTTCGAAACTTCCCATTGAAGCCCGGAGGATTGAATCTGTGGAAGAGATTAGAAGCGATGTCCTCCACTGTCACGGAATTGTGGATGCCCTTTTGGGTACGGGCCTGGATAGGGAAGCGACAGGGCTCTATAAGGATGTAATTCAGTTGATCAACTCAAGCGGCAAGAAGGTTCTGAGTCTGGACATTCCTTCCGGCGTGGATGGAAACACGGGAGAAGTCCTGGGCGTGGCGGTTAAGGCAGATTATACAGTTACATTTGGTCTCCCCAAGATCGGGAACATGTTCTATCCCGGATATGACCTGGGCGGAAAACTTTACGTTGCGCATATTTCTTTTCCGCCTTCCCTCTATAACAGCGATGCCCTCAAGGTCCAGATAAACGATTATGTGAAGCTTCCACCCCGCGAGAGGGATGTCCACAAAGGACGCATGGGAGAGGTTCTTTTTATTGCCGGCGCTGCATCGTACTTCGGTGCACCCTATTTTTCGGCATTATCCTTTCTCAAGGCAGGTGGAGGGTATGCCCGTCTTGCTGCGCCTGTATCGATGACGCCGTTTATCGCAACGAAGGGAAGTGAGATTGTCTTTGTTCCCCAGAAGGAGACGCGGGCGGGAAGCATCGCGCTGGAAAATCGAGACAGCCTGATCGAACTCTCGGAAAAGATGGATATGGTGGTGATCGGACCCGGCCTTTCTCTGGACGATGAGACACAGCAACTTGTCAGAGAACTCGTGCCGATCATCAAGAAACCTATACTCATCGACGGGGACGGAATTACGGCTATAGCAGATCAACTGGAGATGATCAGACAAAGAAAGGGAGAGACCATCCTCACCCCCCATCTTGGGGAGATGGCCCGCATTGCGAAGAAGAGTACCGCCGAAATCAACAAGCAGAAGATAGACATATTGCAGCTCACGGCCATGTCGCTGCATGCAATCATTGTCCTGAAGGGAGCCCACACATTGATCGGCTACCCGGACGAAAGGGTTTTTGTCAATCTCAGCGGCAATCCGGGAATGGCAACGGCGGGCTCAGGTGATGTCCTGACAGGGACCATCGCAGCCATGTTCGGCCTCGGCCTGTCGTTGGAGGATGCGGTGAAAAAGGGTGTCTTTATCCATGGATTCTCCGGAGACCTTGCAGCCGCAGATAAAGGCGAGGACGGCATCACTGCCCAGGACATTCTTGATTATCTTCCTCTTGCCATGAGATACGATAGAGAAGGCCCTCTCGACGATTTCAGAGACATATATGAAGGACCTTATGTGGTGTGAGATCGAGGAGGTCTATATATTTCTTTCAATGATATAGTCTGATATGGCAAGGAGCGCAGCCTTTGGCTTAGAGTTTTCAAATGATTCAAGATACCCTTTTGCCTCGCCAATGTATGTCTTTGCCTTGTTGAGGGAATAATTAATGCCGTCGTGACGGTGCATCATAGAGACGATATCCGAGATAGCTTTTTCATCCTGTTCTTTTTCCTCAACCGCCCTCTTGATCAATTTCTTTTCTTCCGATGAACATTTCTTCAGGGCATGGATAAGAGGCAGGGTTATTTTCCCCTCTTCGAGGTCTTTTCCGATAGCTTTTCCAAACACGTCTTCCTCTGCCACATAGTCGAGGGTATCGTCGGTAATCTGAAATGCGGAGCCGAGGCGCATTCCG
The DNA here is from genome assembly GCA_903893135.1 of uncultured Syntrophaceae bacterium. Lineage (GTDB taxonomy): Bacteria > Desulfobacterota > Syntrophia > Syntrophales > UBA2185 > Fen-1135. The sequence goes on from CAITLA010000011.1 coordinate 17,983, forward strand.
AAACGGGTGAGGGCCTCGACCTGATCGTCTGATGCATTTCCCAGAATACCTCCTACAGCGCAGGCGGCGGATATGAGGGTTGCCGTCTTTTTCTCGATGATGGTGAGATATTCTTTTTCACTTATATTGATCTCGCCGCACTTGACAAGCTGAAGAACTTCCCCTTCCGACATGGTATTTGTCGTTGTGGAGAGGAGTTTTATAATGGATAAATTGCCGTACTCAGTCATAAGTTTGAAGGATTTGGAATAGAGAAAATCGCCCACGAGCACGCTGGCCGCATTCCCCCATATATTGTTCGCAGAAATTTTTCCCCTCCGGGTCGTTGCTTCATCAATTACGTCATCATGGAGCAGTGTGGCTGTATGGATGAATTCAATCACTGCGGACAGGGCGTACTTTTTCTCGCCCTTGTAACCGCAAAGTGAAGCGGTGGACAGAAGCAAGAGTGGCCTGAATCTTTTTCCTCCGCTGCCTATGAGATGATGGATGATTTCGGGTATCAGGTGCACCCCGGAACGGAGATGCGTTTCCATCTGTTCTTCAACGCGTTTTAAGTCATCCCCATAAGTGCGGAAAACATCCTGTATTTGCATCAATCAATCCCTATATGATGATAATCTCAAATCTTCGTTTATCAGGATGACTTTCACCCTTATTTTCTTATTGTTCGTGAGTTCATCATAAAGCCCGGTGGCGACGAATGTCATGGAGCCGCCCCAGGAAATGCTCTTGGGGGCGACGTTGGGAATAATTTTATTAAGCACACTATTTTTTGCTTCGGCAGCATTTTGAGCCACAAACACATCGAAGTTATTTGCCTCCAGGGATAGTTTAATATCCGCAAGTCTGATCTGCCAGAACCTATCGACAGGACTGTCCACGTCATACCTCCTGCTTTGATTGGATGCTCCGATTTTTGGGCATTATGTAGAAATGGGTGTTTCTTGTCAAGCCTGTATATTATTACGGCTTCATGCAAAGGCGCTCCGCCTGCACAGGGACGGTCCTGCTGCATTGCGCTCTATCATTCGTCGTGGTAAGACTATATCAATCACTATTTTATTTACTATCGCATTGTTTATGGACGATAATTCCTTCAGGCAGCTCGTGGATTGGCTCGGTCTCTCCTGGCAGGGTTACGCCAAGGTGAGAAAAGGCGTTAAGAAACGCATTGGCCGTCATATGCGGGAGCTTGGCTTGCCGACTATGGATGACTATCTTCAAGCTCTGACCGACCCCGAGATTTTGAAAAAGGTCGAAAGGCTGATGAGCGTTTCCATAAGCCATTTCTTCCGTGATCAAAATCTGTGGCACACTCTCGAAGAGGAAATTATCCCGGACATCACAGCCGGACGCAGTGAAAAAATTCATGCATGGTCGGCCGGTTGCGCGCTGGGACAGGAAGCCTACAGCCTTGCAATAAAATGGGACATGCTGAAAAAAAAGCGCTCCAGTCTGCCTGAACTTCGGATCCGGGCTACCGACATTAATCCCGATTACATAGGCAAAGCCATGGCAGGGCTTTATGGCAGAAGCAGTCTAAAAGGATTGTCGGACGAAATTAAATCGTTCTATTTCCATGCATGTGAGGACCGGGAGAACTACTGTGTGGCGGATTATTTGAAAAAGTATATCGCGTGGGAAGTGCATGATCTGATGAAAGAGCTGCCTCCTGCCGAAAGGTTTCAGATCATTTTTTTAAGAAATAGTCTGTTCACATATTATCGCCGGGAATGTATGTCTTCCGTCTTTCTCCATGTTTTAGACAGCCTGGATGACGGTGGATTCTTCATTATCGGAAGCCACGAGATCTTGCCTTCTCAAACACATACACTTTCACCATTTAAAGGCTCTTCGTATATTTTTCAAAAGACATCTTAAATATGCAACGCTCCATATCAACTGAAGGCAGGACGCCGAAGTGTCGGCATCGACACGCTCTGCATTACTCATATTGTACCGTATCAACTTCTTAACGACAACACTAAAATTGCAAGAATAAAAAAACTCTTTGGGCAACTGTTTTACTTTCATTTTCGGCACCTAAATGACCTTCTTCATTGCGGCAATGGCTGTTTCAATTTGATCGTCCGTTGGTTCCTTAGTGGTGATCTTTTGCAACAGTAATCCCGGCCAGCTCAAGATTTGCACCCATTTCAAGTCTCTCTTTCTTCCGGTAAAGCGAATAATCTCATATGAAATTCCGGCAATAACAGGAAGCAGCAGGAGTTTATAGAAAACTCTGTGCACAAAGTCAGGCCTCCCAAGGAGCGAAAATATCAGGATTGCCGTGATCATAACGACAAGGACAAAACTCGTCCCGCAGCGCGGATGGCGCGTAGAGAATTTCCTGATATTGTCCACAGTCAATTCCTGACCATTTTCCCAGGCGAATACCGTCTTATGCTCAGCCCCATGATACATGAATACCCTTCTCATGTCTTCCATCAAAAGGGTGGTGCCCAGGAAACACAGGAAAATACCGAGACGAATAAAACCCTCTATTATGTTCAGGAGAATTGTGCTTGATACGAAACCTTTCAATACTGAAAAGCAGTAAGCGGGGACAACAACGAAAAATAATATGCCCATGCCCAAACCAATTATGACTGAAAGCGTCATTTCCCATTTTTTGGGCTTCACATCATTTTCCGTCAAGGCCAGCTCGGCAGAATACATAAGGCATTTCATACCGATCACCATCATTTCCAGAAGGGTGACGGATCCACGCATAACCGGCAGCCCCAGAAATTTATATCTCTTGGTGAGCGGAACATAATACTGTTCCTGGATAGCTATTTCGCGGTCAGGCTTTCTTACGGCGGCTGCGATCTTGTTCCCATGCCGCATCATAACGCCTTCTATAATAGCCTGGCCACCGGCTATATCTTCTGGATGAGGTTTTTCATTCATTGCTGTTGAGATAAGGATGTCTTTGATTCATTCTGGCTATGAGGAATCACCCGTTTACCGGATTCTTGCCCCCGTGACGGGTTCTCTATCGAAACACAGGAGCGTCAGGCCATCTTCCGTATCGGCAGCAAGGAGCATAGCCTGGGATTCTATACCCATCATCTTTGTCGGTTTCAGGTTTGCCACAACGACGATTTTTTTCCCGATGAGGTCTTCCGGCTTGTAATCCTTTGCTATGCCCGCCACAAGAGTCCTTTTTTCACCCATATCGATCGTGAGCTTCAGGAGCTTGCTGGACTTGGGAACGGCCTCCGCCTCGATGACCTTGGCAACACGAATGTCCACCTTCTCGAAATCCGCATAATCTATCAGCGGCTTTACAGGTTGAATCTCTTTCTCTGTCACCTCCGGTTTCTCCCTTTCTTTTTCAAATTTAACCCGCGGGAAGAGCGCATCGGATCTCTTGAGGCTGTTTCCGCGCGTGATCCCTCCCCAGCTTCGGATACTGTCAAAATCCTGCGAAGCCGCGTTCGTGATGCCCAACTGATCCATAATCTTCTCTGCCGAGCCGGGCATGAAAGGAGAGACCAAGACTGCAATGATCCGAAGCGATTCGAGGAGATTGTAGATAACAGTCTCCAGCCGGCTCTCATTTGCCGCATCCTGACCGAGTCTCCACGGCTCCTGCTCGACGATATATTTATTCGTCACGTTGATAAAATCCCAGATGGCAATCAAGGCCCTGTGGAGCGTAAGTTCCTGGAAACAGTTCTCCACCTCAGCAACGGCCTTCGCTGCTGCCGCCACAAGCAGCCTGTCTTCTTCGGTTTGAGTATGCTCTTCAGGCACTTTCCCGGCGCAGTATTTCATAGCCATCGTCATGGTCCTGCTCACCAGATTGCCAAGATCATTGGCCAGATCCGAGTTGATCCTCTGGACGAAGCTCTCTTCGCTGAAACTGGAATCAAGACCAAAAACCATCTCCCGAAGAAGAAAATAACGGAAGGGGTCAAGGCCATATGTATCTTTCAAATCCAGGGGCTTGATCACATTGCCGAGACTTTTCGACATCTTGCTCTGGTCGACGACCCAGTAGCCATGGACGTTGAGATGCTGGTAAGGCTCAATCCCTGAGGCTTTCAGCATGGTGGGCCAGTAAATGCCGTGCGGCTTGAGGATATCCTTCGCGATAAGATGCTGGGCCTTTGGCCAGAATACCCTGAACTTTTCGCCGTCCGGATAACCCGGTCCCGTAATATAATTGATGAGGGCATCAAACCAGACATACGTCACGTAGTCTTCATCAAAGGGCAGAGTTATTCCCCAGTTCAACCTGCTCTTCGGTCTCGATATGCATAAATCTTCCAGCGGCTCCCTCAAGAAGGCAAGGACCTCATTCTTGTAACGCTCCGGCCTGATGAAATCTGGGTGATCTTTGATATACTCTATCAGCCAGTCCTTATACTTGCTCATCTTGAAAAAGTAATTGCTCTCTTCCCGATACTCCGGGGCTGCTTTATGATCGGGACAGAGCCCGTTCACCAGCTCTTTCTCCGTGTAGAATCGTTCACAGCCTACGCAGTAGTATCCCTCGTATTTTCCGAAGTAGATGTCCCCGGCGTCATAGACCTTCTTGAGAATCAGTCTGACCGTGTCGACGTGGTTTGTATCGGTGGTCCTGATGAAACAGTCATTGGTGACGGCAAGCTGCGGCCATAGGTTCCTGAACTGGGCGCTGATGCGGTCTGCATATTCTTTAGGGGTTGTGTTGGCTCCCCGGGCGGCTTCGACAATCTTGTCACCATGCTCATCCGTACCGGTCAGAAAAAATACCCTGTATCCGGAAAGGCGATGATACCTGGCCAGAACATCGGCAACAATAGTCGTATAGGCATGGCCTATATGCGGCGAGGCATTGACGTAATATATCGGCGTTGTAATATAATAAGTTTTCTCCACAAACAATCCCTCTATTTTTAAAAAGCCGCCGGCATCAACAGAGAGCTGTAAAATCCCACAGCTACAAGTCTTTTATATTAACTGTAACCTCTTTACCACTTTCCAGCTCGATAACTATTTCACCCTTGAGGATATTTTGCCTTATGACCTTGCCGCGCCCTTCAGGAGCATTTATGACCTTGCCGCACTTTGGTATGTGTTTTTTCATATCCTGATACCCCTCAAATTCAAAGGCCAGGCAACACATCAATCTCCCACAGAGTCCTGAAATTTTTTCCGGATTCAGAGACACACTCTGTTCTTTGGCCATCTTGACGGATACCCGGTCCAGATTGGGGATCGAATTTGCACAACATACTTCTCTGCCGCAAATCCCCAGACCCCCTATCATCCGGGCTTCATGACGGGCGCCAATTTGCCTTAACTCAATCCTCATCTTGAACTGCTGAACCAGATCCTTTACGAGTTCCCGAAAATCGACCCGGCTTTCCGCTGTAAAATAAAATACTATCTGGCTCTTATCGAAGAGACATTCCACGTCAATCAGCTTCATGGGAATATCCCGTGCCTTGATTTTCTCCATGCAGAATTGGCGGGAATCCTGTTCCAGGGTTTCATTCTCTTTCTTGATTCTGAAATCTTCCTCTGTGACCTTGCGGACGACACTCTTGAGACCATTCGGCAGTTTATTAATCGGCACAGGCATCACTGGAGTAATAACCGTACCCCAAGACATGCCGTTTTCCGTATTGACAAGAACCTGATCGTTTTTAGCAAGCTGGAGAGCAGCAGCTTCAAAGTTATATATCTTTCCATCTTTTCGAAACTTTATGCCGACAATATTTTTCAGATTTATTTGCTCCTTTTCCCGTTACTCAAACTGGTCTTAATCAGCCATTACCCATTTGTCGGTAGGTTGGATGCTGCTACCTGCGTAATGACAGAAAACCAATTATTCACGATACCTGCCAAGTGTAAACATCATGACCTCTAAAGTCAATTGTTTATTGGCATTCTGACTTAGTGTGTGGAATGCCCGATCCACAGCCCTTATGCAGCGCACAATATCGCGGCCCGATTCACTCTCGGCAACAGACTTTATGATATCAATATAATCCTGATTGATAAGACTGTCTCGATCGCCGGTTTCCTTATACACCAATGCATCCCTGTAACCGGTCATTAAGATGCAGAGCCTTTCCATAATATCTTTTCTTTCCTGTCCAAAATCGTTGAGAGCGGATAACAATTTGAGGGGATCTTTCGTTTTGATCCTTGCAATTATATCAAGGACTGTCGCCCTCGTTGTCAGATACGACTCATCATTCATTGCCTGGGCCTTCCCGATGCTGCCGCCCGACGATAAGGCGATCAGATGGGCCGATTTATGGTCCAGTGATGATTTTTCCTCTAAGAACGAAGCAACAGTTTCCCGCCTAAGTGGATTAAACCTCAAGTGCTGGCACCTGGATAGAACAGTGGCAGGAAGCTGATGGGGGCGTGAAGTGAGCAATACCAATATATTTGATGCCGAGGGCTCTTCCAGTGTTTTCAGGATGGCATTAGCAGAAACGATATTCATCCTGTCAGCATCTACGACGATAAAAATTCGCTTTCCTCCTTCAAAAGGGCTGAATTTCATCTGCTCCTGGAGTTCTCTGATTTCCTGTATTATTATTGATTGTCCTTGAGCTTTTATCGTAATAACATCGGGGTGATTTCCGTGATCTATTTTCAGGCAGGAAGAACATGCATCGCACGCATCGAGGCTGTCCCGCCCGCTTTTGCAATTCAGTGCCTTGGCAAATGCCTCCGCCACGGTCTTTTTCCCGACACCTTCCGCGCCGTAAAAAAGATGCGCATGGGGAATACGATCCTTTGCCATCGCCGATTGAAGGACCTTTATCTGTTTTTCATGACCATAAACGTCTTTGAAAGACATGCAACCAACCTTTTTTAAAGCCTAAATAATACAGAAATTCTCATATCAAAAATCCAATAGGTTTTACCATTAGAATTTTGGTGCTGTTTTGGGATCTTGTGCTTAGAGTTTCTCGTTTATGAATTGCAACAGATGGACGCAGACTTCGCGATGGACAGATTCGATATCTTTTGAAGCATCGACGATTCGAAATCGGTCAGGTTCGTTTCCCGCAAGGGACAAATAACCCGCCCTCACTCTACTGTGAAACTCCAACGCCTCTCTTTCAAATCGATCTTCCGCTGGTATCCCCTTATTGCTGGATATTCTTTCCATGGCCCTTCTTAGACCCGTCTCAACCGGCAGATCAAAAAGAAGGGTGAAGTGCGGTTTCAGACCAGCCGAGGAAAAGTCATTAATGCGTCTGATAAAGTCGATATCTAAACCCCTGCCGAAACCCTGGTAGGCAATCGTTGCATCATAAAACCGGTCACACAAGACCACCCTTCCCTCCTTCATGGAGGGCCTAATCACCTCTCTGATATGTTGCGCCCTGGCCGCTGCGAAGAGAAGAAGTTCCGTCTCGGAGGACATGTTCACTGTATCACGCGGGACATTATGGAGGAGCATCTCTCTGATCTTTCTCCCGATGGATGTTCCTCCCGGCTCTTCTGTAATGATAAAAGGTATACGGTGCTCACTAAGATACCCCCCGGCGAGCTTAATCTGGGTTGATTTCCCGCAACCTTCGATGCCTTCAAAGGTAATAAATCGTTCCATAGTGACACTCTCAACCGGAGAATTTTCAATGCAGAGATATGTATTTTATGTCAATCCGAGGAGAAAAGCGACGGGAAATACTGCCGGCTATACATGGGTTGCAGGATTTCTCCTTTCGGTCGAAATGACAAGTGGAAGTCTTTCAATGGAAGGGCATCAGTAAAAACAGACGCGGGGAAAACACCCGACCTTGACCAATGCGGATGGCTTCCCCTTTTGATCTCCGATGCTGGGTTTGACTTTATTTTTCGTCTCCAGGTACGATGGCTTCCACAGGACATTGATCGGCACAGGTCCCGCAGTCATTACAAAGTTTTGAGTCAATCACGTATTTTTCTTCTCCCTCGCTGATCGCCTCAGCGGGACATTCACTTTCGCAAGCGCCGCAGGCGATGCACTCATCTGTAATTACATATGCCATTTCTTCTTCTCCTTATTTTTTGCTCTACGGGCCTTTTAGATAAAGACCCGTACTGAAAAATTTACGTCACGGAAACGACGTCTTTTACTCCAGGAACTTCCTTCTGCAAGTATTTCTGTATCCCCATTTTCAGGGTCATTTGCGACATTGGACAGCCGCGGCAGGCTCCCAGAAGTTTCACCTTGACAATACCTTCATCATTTACATCAACAAGCTCAACGTCACCGCCGTCCGCCTGCAGATTTGGCCGGATACGCTCTATGGCACTGCGTACTTCTTCTTTCATTACATAACCTCCATTTATTAACACCATCAAGGGCAACCGGTAGACGATCAAGAAAGTTTACCCCTGGTCTCTTTATAGGTGCCCTCGGATTAATGGGGCATCTCTTTTATCATCCTTTTGACGAGGCTCTTTGCCACATCAGAAAGGGCAGGTTTCATAAGTATGTAGGCCGCCACTTCATGATGCCCGGCAATCCACATTATTTTACCGGAAGCTGCATCGATCATTTTGACTCCCATGACTACTTTGCCTACCTTGTCATCGTTTTCCTTGGTGTAATTCCAGTAGTCAACGTTGACCAACAGGAAGGCATCGACTTTTATCATTTCACCGAGCTTTCGACTGAGATCAGGATCGGAATAGTTGACAGCTCTGAGTTTGGAGATATAATCGAGGAACACCTTCCGAAGCTCCTCGCTGGATTGCATCTGCTTATTTATTACATCTGCAGCAACAACATCAGTAAACCACTTTGTATCAATGAGCACACCGGCGATGATCTGGTCAATTACTCCCCTTGCCTCTTCATATGTCCCCACATCAGCGGACAGCACACCGATTCTTTTGGGATGGAAATCCTTTGCTTCCGGGGCGACCTGGGAATAGCGGATTCCTCCGCAGCCGAATAGCACAAGCAGCAGAAGCATCGTTACAGGCAAAAGAAATGTCTTTCTCGTCACAATAGCCGCCCCTGTGTTATTATTCAGCCCAAATACCTCGTCAGGTGAAGCCAGACCAGGGAACTTACACCAGCTATGATATAGCTGGTTTCAAGAATACCCTCCTGTACAACGCCGGAAAATGCCGCCCTTCTACCATAAAGTCTGAAATAAATCCATACAAAAAATATGCATACCAGGAGTGCAAAGCTCAGCGAGGAAGTCCACCCCAATGTACAGGATACACTAAGTAAAATGACCAGCAAAACGAGTATTCCCTTCAACAGAATCTGGGTGGGTTTCTCGCCTATCAGTACAGGTATCGTCTCTCGTCCGATGAGCCTGTCGCTCTGGATGTCCAGGATATCGGACATGGCAGAACGTACAAAAACAATGCCGAAGGTAAAGAGGAAAGCCACAAGCATGCCGGCGGTAACGGAGATGCTAATTTCGAACTGCGGCAGCACTGCCACAACAGCAGCCCAGGCCATGGCCATGAAAATGTTCTTGGAACCTGGCAGGTCTTTAAGACTCCTGAAACGCAGGTTCCCCGGCAGTATTTTCGTATTATAAAGCACACCAAAAATGGAAATCAAGAAAAGTAATATAAAGGCATTCAAACCTGCAATGAAGGAAATTGCCAGGGCCAGAACCAGGGACACTATTGCCGCCGATACATAAACCTTTTCATGTCTTAGATAAGATTCTTCCCTGAATGATCCTATGATGGTGCTCGCTTTTCTGTTGATGAGGCGGTTGAGTGTATGCATGGCATATACATAAAGGGACGTTGTCAGAATATTCAATATATTCACAGGGAGCCTTTGCAAGAGCATGCTTGCAAAAGACAGACATCCTGCTCCAATAGCAGAATAGATATCCGTTTTGACTACGAATACCCAGAACTTGAACAGCCTCTTGACCTGCTTCTGTTTCTCGTTCTGATGGCTTGTAACTGCGTCAAAAACCCGGTCAATTATCCAGTTGGGCGTCGATGCTCCTGCAGAAATACCGATTTTTTCATACTGGTTTGAGGGAATGTCGTCTAATTCATATGCAGTCTCGATGTGAAACGTGGTCTTGCACTCACGCTGTGAAATCCTGACCAGCCGTTTGGTGTTCGCACTGTTCCTGCCGCCGACAATAAATACGGCATCCATTTCTGCGGCCAGAGCCTTGACCTCCGACTGCCTTTTTTCCGTGGAATCACAAATAGTATCGAAAATCACAGCGTCAGGAAACCTTGTCTTGATCCTCTCCACAATGTCAATAAACTCGTCCGTACTCTGCGTCGTCTGAGCAACTACACACACCTTATCCAGGGGCGGGAGATTCTCAACCTCTTCCGCGCTGCCGATGACGAGGCCTTTGCCGTAGGCATACCCCAGAAGACCATTGACCTCCGGATGCTCCCGGTCACCGACGATCAGAACCGTATAGTTCGATGATGCGTGTTTCTTAATGATGGCCTGGACATGAGCCACTTTAGGACAGGTGGCATCAACGATCTTGATGCCTCTCTCCCTGATCTTATTCCTCTCCTCCGGGGATATGCCGTGAGCTCTGATTATGATCGTGGAGTCTTTACCGGATGCATCAATTTCGTCGATATGATTTACCGGAATAATCCCCCTCGTCCTCAGGAGTTCAACAGTCTGGGGATTGTGAATCAGTGGGCCATACGTATAGACATCTTCTTTTCCTTTGCGCTGGGCGATATCAAGAACGAGATCGACGGCCCTTCTCACGCCCATACAAAATCCCGCTGTCTTAGCAAGTCTAACACCCATATGTTTCCTAAGACCTTTACTTTTAGCTCGATGGCAAATATTTTCGGAGAGAAAAACAGGGCGCTGTCTCAAGATTGATCAGCGCAATATTTGCCGTTCAATGTCATTTCGGCCGATAACTACGTCCAAGTTTTCAGATAAATAAAAAACTCCCTGTTACCTTTGGGCCCTATGAGAGGGGATTCGCAGATGCCCATAACTGACAGCCCTAATCCTGCGCAGAATTTCTTTATTCCCTCTATTACCCTTTCATGCACCTCAGGATTTCTTATGACGCCGTGTTTTTCCACCTCATCGCGCCCTGCCTCAAACTGAGGTTTAATAAGGGCAAGCATGATTGCATCATTCTTTTTCACCAGCCTGAGCACGGCAGGGATGACAAGTCTGAGCGAAATAAAGGACGCATCTATCGTGGCCATATCAATGGTGTCCTTTATCAGCGAATCTTCGAAGTATCTGATGTTCGTCCTTTCGAGCGTTACTACCCGTTCATCCGTCCTTAACTTCCACGCCAACTGGCCGTAACCGACATCAATGGCATAGACCTTTCGCGCCCCTTCCTGAAGAAGGCAGTCGGTAAATCCGCCGGTGGAAGCACCTACATCAAAGGCAACGAGGTCTCTCACATTGATATCGAACGCCGTAAGAGCGCCTTTTAATTTCAATCCCCCCCTGCTGACGTATGGATTATCTTCTCCTTCTATCCTGATTTCTGCATCCGGGGAAACGAGTGTACCTGCCTTGTCCATCTTCGTTTCTCCCACAAGCACGGCGCCTGACATAATCAGCGCCCTGGCTCTTTCGCGGGTCTGGCATGTGCCTCTATCCACCAGCAGCAGGTCCAATCTGATTTTTTTGATTTTCTTGTTCATGCGATGAAAAGTTTACGGCTCCATCACAGACCGCGCCGCTCCCATGATGCCCTCCTCGTCAATGCCGTACATCCTTCTCAATTCCTTCTGCGAGGCATGTTCGACAAATTTATCCTTGATGCCGAGCCTCTTTACTATGACATCATGAATACCTTTTTCTTCAAACAATTCCAGTACGGCGCTTCCGAACCCGCCCATGAGGACATTTTCTTCGACAGTGATTATACTCTTTATGGACTTAGCGGTATCACAAAGCAGCCCTTCATCAAGGGGCTTGACGAAACGGGCATTGATTACCATCGCATTGATTCCTTCCGCCTTCAGTTTCGCTGCGGCAGCAATGGCAGGATAAACAGTAGAGCCAATGGCTACAATGGCAAGATTCGCGTTTTCGGCGTCATAGACAATTTCGCCTTTTCCAACTGCAAGAGACACGGGAATATCATCAATTGGCACACCAGCGCCCCTGCCACGAGGATATCTTATTGAAACAGGCCCCCCGCACTCAACTGCTGTTTTAAGCATGTGCTGGAGTTCATTTTCGTCCTTGGGCGCCATCACGATTATATTCGGAATGGAACGGAGATAGGAAAAATCAAAGAGTCCGTGGTGAGTCGGTCCATCGGCTCCCACGAAGCCTCCCCGATCAAGAGCGAGCACCACCGGCAGTTTCTGGAGACAGACGTCGTGGAGAATCTGATCATAGGCCCTTTGCAAGAATGTCGAATATATCGCCACTACCGGAATCAGGGCTTCCGTGGCGAGTCCGGCGGCAAAGGTCACACCGTGCTGTTCAGCCATGCCCACATCATAGAAACGCCCCGGATATTCCCTGGCAAACTCATCGAGGCCCGTGCCTTCACTCATGGCGGCTGTCACGGCAACAATCCGGGGATTGTCGCGTGCCAGTTTTATAATCGTCCTGCCAAATATTTTTGTGTAAGACAAAGGCGCAGCGTCTTCGTCAACAGGCTCGCCTGTATCGATCTTAAATGGAGCAATGCCGTGGAACTTTGCCGGATCATCTTCGGCGAATTTATAGCCCTGTCCTTTTTTTGTAATGACGTGCACAAGGACGGGACCCGGGAGTTCTCTCACGTTTTTCAGGTTCTTGATGAGATTATCCAGGCGATGACCTTCCAGGGGCCCTACATAGGTGAACCCCAGTTCCTCAAACAAGATACCGGGAACAACCAGACCTTTCAGGGATTCCTCCAACTGTTTTGTAAACTTCACCATCTGTTCCCCGATGGAGGGAATAGACTTCAGGAAGTTCTTAAGCTCTGTCTTGAATCTTGTGACGGTGTGACCCGTCATGATGCGATTAAGATAGGAGGACATGGCCCCCACATTGGGTGAGATGCACAGCTCATTGTCATTTAATATGATTATGAGATTCTTGTTGCGGTCTCCCGCCCAATTCAGGGCTTCAAAGGCCATCCCCGCTGATATGGAACCGTCGCCGATGACGGCAACGATTTTAAAGTCTCCCCCGTTGAGGCACCTTGCTTCGGCCATACCTATCGCGGCAGATATGGACGTGCTGCTGTGTCCCGTGTTGAAGACATCGTACAGACTCTCCTCTCTCCTGGGGAAACCGCTTATTCCACCCTTTGTCCTTAAGGTGTGGAACAGGTTCTTGCGACCTGTGATGATCTTATGGGCATAGGCCTGATGTCCCACATCCCAGATGACTTTATCCCTGGGTGTATTAAATACGTAGTGAATAGCAAGCGTCAATTCAACCGTCCCCAGAGATGAAGCAAGATGGCCGCCATTTCTGGAGACGATGTCGATAATCTTTTCCCTTATCTCTCCGGCAAGTCTGTTCAACTGGGCAAGATCGAGCCTCCTGATATCTTCAGGAAAATTGACTGCAGAAAGGATGCTGCTCTTGTCTTCTCCACTCATTATTTTTCCTTTACGCTTTTCGCTCTATGATATACGCGGCAATCATCCTTAATGGTTCTGCCCTGTGATCAAAGTTCTTTATCGCCGAGAGTGCACCTTCTACAAGATCTCCCGCCTTTTTCCGGGACGCATCCATACCCACGAGGGCAGGGTAAGTTACCTTGCCCCGTTTGGTGTCGCTTCCCGTACCTTTTCCCATTAATTTTTGGTCCCCCTCGACGTTAAGGATATCGTCGGCTATCTGAAATGCAAGGCCTACATGCCGCCCGTATGATGTAAGGGCGTTGAGCTCAACTTCACCGGCATTTGCCAGTACGGCCCCTGCCTTCACAGCGGCAGTAATCATTGCTCCCGTTTTACGTGTGTGGATAAAGTTCAGGACTTCGGTGTCAACCGCTTCTCCCTCCGACTGGACATCAACTACCTGACCTCCTACCATGCCGAAGTATCCTGCCGCCGCGGCAATGTCGTGGATCACGGAAATCAATTTTTCCGGCGCGATCTTTTCCGTCAGGCCTCTGTCCGACATCAGATGAAAAGCCTTCGTCAAGAGGGCGTCGCCGGCGAGAATGGCCATATTTTCACCGAAAACCTTGTGGCTTGTAAGTCTTCCCCTCCTGTAGTCATCGTCGTCCATGGCGGGAAGGTCGTCATGGATAAGAGAATATGTATGGATAAGCTCCAAAGCGCAGGCCACCGGAAGAATCGATTCGATATTGCCGCCCACTGCCTCCGCCGAGGCCAGGCATAAGATAGGCCTGATTCTTTTCCCGCCTGCAAACAGGCTGTACCGAAGGGCTTTGAAAATTACAGGTGGATAGTTGTCCTCTCCGGGTATGTATCTCTCAAGGGCCTCATCGATTATCTTCTTCCTGGTATCCAAATATGTGCCGAGTGGCACATTAAGATTCGGACTCATTCTCTTTCACCATAAACGGCCTGATGACCAGCTCCTCTTCCTGCTTAAGCAATATTTCCACCCGTCGTTCCGCCTCGTCCAGCTTCCGGGAACATAGACGGGCAAGCTTAATTCCCTCTTCAAAAGCCTTGAGGGATTCTTCCAGGGTCATGTCACCTGCCTCCATTCTCTTTACTGTGTCTTCCAATCGCCCCAGCGCTTCTTCGAATTTTTCCTTTGCCATGTTCTTACTCCTCTTTGACATCCGTTACTTTCGCCTGAAAGCTACCCGACGAAACCTTGACGTCCACGGTGCTCCCCACTGCTACCGATGCCGCCTCCTTCACGATAAAACCTTCAGGAAGCTTTTTCACAATACTGTAGCCCCTTCCCAGGACAGCGAGAGGGCTTAAAGTGTCCAGCACAGCGAGGTTTGTTCCCACCTGCGCCTTGAGGCGCTCCGCCACATCATGCCACCCGGCTATCACATTCTTTCTGAAATTTTCAAGGATAAACCTATGATCCCGGATCTTCAAAAGGGGATTTGCATGGCCAAGGCGAAGTTCAAGATTAAGCAGTTTAGGCCTCTCCCCGGCCCGCTTGCGGTCAAGGCTCTTTTTAAGCCTTTCCAGACGGTCATCAACGAGCATGCGAAGATCATTAATCCTTCTCTTAGGATCTTTCAGCCGCCCTCGCAGCAGAATCACCTGTTCGCCAATCCTGACTGTCAGGCGACGCTCGTGATTGATCAGTCTCGCATGCAGTGCCTCGATTGACCTAATAAGTTCCCTTCTCACAGGAACAACCAGTTCCGCCGCCGCCGAAGGAGTTGGGGCTCTGAGATCCGCCACAAAATCAGCGATAGTAAAATCAATCTCATGCCCGACAGCGGAGATTATGGGAATCCGGGAACGATAGATCTCTCTTGCCACCGCCTCATCATTGAAAGGCGCCAGGTCCTCGAGTGATCCCCCTCCCCTCGCTATGATAATGACATCAATATTTCCCACCGCTTGCATATCGGTGATGGCCCTTATGATTTCCGGGGGCGCCTCCATGCCCTGCACCCTTACGGGAACAACAAGAATATCCACTGAAGGAAAC
>CAITLA010000012.1 GCA_903893135.1 uncultured Syntrophaceae bacterium
ACAGGCGTGTTATTGAATAATAGTCCGATCCGCTTCATTTTTTATAAGACGCAGCATCGATTGCGGGACAATATAGTCACGCATTTTTGAGACAATATAGACCAGGATCCAGAGATCATCAGGTGTCCTCTTGCCCCTTTTCCCGATAATTTTACCCTCACAGCCATAAAGAGGATGCCTGGGATGATCGACAACGACCATATCTCCTAATTCCATCTTCCTTTTCTCCTCATTTCCTCCACACGTTTCTTTGACTTGTAGCACAATTTAAATCAGAAGTCCTCTTCTTTTAGAGTCGAAATACGAAGGCACCTGGCACCGGCTGGGACCTCGGCCTGAAACAAGCCAAACATTATTGAAGCCAAATATTTCAGAAAAAGCTTGACAACTTGCCAAGCATATAATATCCAAAAAAACACGGTAAGTAAATGTTACTTACCATCCTTTCAAACTGTCCATTGTCGGTAGTTTTTCATGTATTCGTTAAAGCCGCATCCCTTAATTAAAGACTTATATTCCGAGGGCATGAAACCTTCGCGTCCACATTCGATTACTAATTTAGCGACACCTCTTGGGAAAAACTAAAAATAAAATGAGGAGGCATATATATGGGCAGGAGTTTGTTCGGAGAGGAGCATGAGATATTCCGCGATTCATTCAAAAAGTTCCTGGCAAAGGAGGTGGCCCCCTTCATAGAAAAGTGGGAAGAGGATGGCATTGTGCCCAGAGAAATGTGGAACAGGCTGGGTGACAATGGATTTCTCTGCCCATGGCTTGACGAGAAATACGGCGGCTCCGGGGCGGGCTTCGAATACTCCGCCATTATCATTGAAGAGCTCGCCTATATCGGAAGCCACGGACTCATAGCGGGCCTGCATAGTGATATCATCGTCCCTTACATTTACAGTTTTGGAAATGAAGAGCAGAAGATGAAGTGGCTCCCCGGTTGCGCCACAGGTGATATTGTGACAGCCATTGCCATGACTGAGCCGGGTACAGGGTCGGATCTCGCCGCGATCCGGACTACGGCAGTAAAAGACGGCGATTCATATGTGATCAACGGCCCAAAGACTTTCATTTCCAACGGCATTCACTGCGATCTGGTCATCGTGGTGGCAAAGACGGACCCCCATGCCGATCCGCCCTTTAAGGGCATCAGTCTCATCTGCGTTGAAAGCGGAACCCCGGGTTTCCAGAAGGGTAGAAGGCTCAACAAGATGGGGTTTCACAGCCAGGACACGGCAGAGATGAACTTCGAGGACTGCCGGGTGCCTGCGTCCAATCTGTTGGGGAAGGAAGGGCAGGGCTTCTATTATCTGATGCAGAAACTGCAGGCGGAAAGGCTCGTAGTGTGCATTATGGCCCAGGCCATGGCAGAGGCCATGCTGGATATGACCATTAAGTATTGCAGAGAGAGAACCGTCTTCGGAAAGCCCATCAGCTCCTTTCAGCATAATACGTTCAAGATTGTGGAGATGGCTACAGAGATTGAACTGGGAAGGACTTTCCTCGATTCTCTCCTTCCGGATTATTGTGAAAAGAAAAATATTGTTAAGAGAGTTTCTATGGGCAAGGCCTGGATTTCAGAAATGGCGAACCGCGTAGCCTATGATTGTTTGCAGCTTCACGGCGGCTACGGCTACATGGAAGAATATCCGATTTGCCGTTTTGCAAGAGACGTGAGGGTCATTCCCATATTTGCAGGTACTACAGAGGTCATGAAGGTAATCGTGGGTCGCATGATGGGCCTGTAATTATTCTGTTTTACAAATCCATGCGCGAGAGGGCTGATGCCTTGATTGCCATAGCCCATCCGGATTTTCGGGCAGAGCTCCGCAAGGAAGCCAAACGAATTCTTTATTGAACAGGAATATGATTTTGAAAAAGCTAAGTCTCACGTTGAAAGGAGGAAATTAAATGGATGTTAAAGGTTGTAAAGCGATTGTAACCGGCGGTGCATCGGGACTCGGCGAAGCGTGCGTCCGCAATCTGGTGGGACTGGGCGGGAAGGCGGCGATTCTGGATTTTGATGTGACGAAGGGAGAGAAACTTGCCGCCGAGCTGGGAAGCAACGTCATCTATGCCAATACAGATGTGACAAACGAAGAAAGCGTCCAGGCGGCCATCAAGAAAACGCTGGATGCTTTTGGAGCGATAAATGTTGTGATCAACTGCGCCGGCGTGGGAGATCCCGGGAAGGTTCTTTCCAAGAAAGGCCCCATGGCGCTTTCGTTCTTCAACCGCGTGGTGCAGATCAACCTGGTGGGCACCTTCAATGTCATCAGGCTCGCGGTGGAGCAGATGGTCAAAAATACCGGAAATAAAGACGGTGAAAAAGGGGTCATCATAAATACCGCCTCGGTTGCCGCCTTCGACGGTCAGATCGGGCAGCCGGCATACAGCGCCTCCAAGGCCGGTGTCGTTGGTATGACCCTGCCCATTGCAAGGGAGTGCGCCGAGTATGGAATCAGGGTAATGACGATTGCGCCGGGACTCTTCAATACGCCGATGCTCGCGCAACTGCCCGAGGCGGCGCGCGAGGCTCTCGGCAAGATGGTTCCGTTCCCGCAGCGTCTCGGCGATCCCATGGAATATGCAAAGATGGCCCAGCATATCATTGAGAATCCCATGCTCAATGGAGAAGTCATACGGCTCGATGGCGCTATCCGAATGGCAGCGAGGTAAAAAATTTCAAACAACGAAATCCCGCATCGCATTCTTGGGATTTTGTATGCAAGGCTGGAAAAGAAACCAAGAAGGAGAATAGAAAGAGATGGAAAGCAAGAATGGTATTGTTATGGTAAGTGCGGTGAGAACGCCGTTCAGCAAATTCGACTCCGCCATGGCGGATATCCCGAGCATCGATCTCGGTGTGATGGTCATGAAAGAAGTGATCGAACGGGTGGGAATCAAGCCCGCGGAAGTGGATGACATCAGTTACGGGAGCTGCATCCCGGCGGAAGTCGCCCTGGAAACGGATGTGCCCGCGAGGCAGGCGACCCTCCTTGCCGGGTTCCCGGCGGAAAATATTTCCGTGAGCCTTGACAGGGCATGCTGTTCATCCCTGACCTGTCTTCGCTTAGGGGTCAGGGCCATTAAAGCCGGAGAGGCTGAGATCGTCATGGCCGTAGGCGCCGAGAACATGCCTCGTACACCCCATCTGGCCCCCGGTTTGAGAAAGGGAGTGAGGATAGGGCATATCAAGCTCATCGATTGCCTCTTTGAGCTTGGCTACGGAGCCAAAGGGTTCAACCCCGTTGCCAAGGACGCGGGGGAAGTGGCCGTGGAATACGGCGTGACAAGGGAGATGCAGGACGCCTGGGCGCTTGGGAGTCAGGAGAAGTATGCAAAGGCCTTTGCGGAAGGGAAGTTCAAGATCGGAGAGGAGCTAATGCCCGTAGTGATTCCCCAGAAGAAAGGTGACCCTATCGTCATTGAAAAGGATGAATCGCCAAGGAAGACAAGCATGGAGGCCTTGGCGAAGTTGAAAACCATCTACGGCAGTCCCACCGTGACAGCGGGAAACGCGCCTCCCATCAGCGCGGGGGCGAGCGCAATTCTTATAATGACCAGCAAGAAGGCCAAGGAGAAGGGTCTTAAGCCCTTAGCAACAGTAATTGCAGTGGCGGCCTCGGCTACAGCCCCCCGTGAAATCGCCGTCATTCCGGCGTATACGATTCAAAAGGCCCTGAAGCAGGCAGGTCTGACGCTCGACGACATGAAGCTGATTGAAATAAATGAAGCCTTTGCAGCGCTCCCTCTTGTTGCCACGAAGATCCTCGCCAATAACGACGAGAAAAAGTGGAAAGAGCTTCAGGCCAAGACCAATGTAAACGGCGGGGCTATCGCAATCGGTCATCCCGTGGGAGCAAGCGCCGCAAGACTTATGATGACTCTCGCCTATGAACTCAATAGGCGCGGAGGGGGTTACGGCGTAGCGGCTATCTGCGGCGGTCTCGCGCAGGGTGAGGCGGTTATAATCAAGGTGTAGATAAAGTAGAGCTCGCTCGGCCCATCATAATGATTGCAAGCAATGGAAGAGCAGAGGAGGAGAGGATGGATTATCAGACGATTCTATATGAGAAGGGCGAGGGGATAGCCGTCATCACCTTGAATCGCCCCAAGAGCATGAATGCCCTCAATAGCCAGCTATTCAGGGATCTGGATCATGTCCTCGCGGCAATTGACGGTGATGAGGAAGTAAAAGTGGTTATCCTAACTGGGGCGGAAAAGTTCTTCGCCGCAGGCGCCGATATCACCGAGATAGGACAGATTGCCGCGCCGGTGGATGCTCACCGGTTTCTGAAAGACGCCCAGGCGGTCTTCAACAGGATTGAGGACCTGGAAAAGCCTGTTATTGCAGCAGTGAGCGGACTTGCCCTGGGCGGGGGATGTGAACTTGTACTTGCCTCTGATCTGAGGATCGCCGCGGATAACGCAACCTTCGGGCTACCGGAGATCAAGATCGGCGTGATTCCCGGGGCTGGTGGCACCCAGAGGCTTCCCAGGATCGTTGGCGTCACCAAGGCCAAGGAGCTTCTTTACACCGGTGATTTCATCGATGCGCAAGAGGCCTATCGCATCGGGCTTGTGAACAAGGTAGTTCCCGCTGGTTCCCTGATGGAGGAAGCCAGGAAGATGGCTCAGAAAATTGCCCGCCAGCCGGGCTTCGCCTTAAAAATTTTAAAGATCGCAGTCAACGGCGGGATGAATATGGACATTAAGTCGGCCATGGCCTACGAGGCGCGATGTTTTGAAATTCTCTTTTCCACGGCGGATCAGAAAGAAGGGATGAAGGCCTTCGTGGAAAAGCGAAAGCCTTCTTTCACAAACAGGTGATATGGGGAAAGTAGTTTCATTGAGAGATGCCATCGGCTGCATCCGGGACGGGGACGTGCTGTTTCTCGGATCCCTCATTGAGTGCCGGCGTCCCATGGCCGCCGCGTATGAAATCGTCAGGCAGCGAAAGAAGGGGCTGATCCTCCTTGCAGAATGTTCGCTTGCGGAAGATATACTCGTGGGGATGGGCTGCGCTGCTGCTTGGCGCGGCTGCTATACGGGGATAGCTAATTTCGGGCTTTCTCCGGCAACCCTCAGAAAAATAGAAACGGGTGAATTCATCGTCGATGATATCGGTCATATTGATATCATCCTGGGCGCCATGGCATCCATGGCCGGGAGCCCCTTTGTCGCTACCCGCGCCACTTTAGGAAGCGACGTTCTCAATCCCGAGTTCTCGCGGACGGAACAGATCCGGGCGCTCGCGCGTGATCCCTCCATGATTCCGGAGAAAAAGTTTGTATTGATGGATGACCCCTTTTATGGGAACGGCCTCGTGAAGCTTCAACCCGCCATGCCGGCGGACGTGGCTGTCATCCATGTCCAGCAGGCAGGTGAGGATGGTACCGGGAGGATAGAAGGCAGTCTCGCCTTTGACCATTATTTCATTCACGCCTCCAAGCGGGTTATCCTGACTGCGGAGCAGGTCGTTCCGGAGTCCTATCTGAGGAGGGACCCCAACCGTAATCAGATCCCCTGCAAAAGCGTGGATATGGTCGTGGAAATCCCGTGGGGCGGGCATCCCAGCCAGGTGCAGGGATTTTACGATGTAGATATGCCCTTTATCCGGGAGTATGTGAAAGCCGCTAAAACTCAGGCTGGCTTAGAGAGTTGGGTTCATGAATGGGTATTTGCAATTAACGCGCACGATGAATATCTGGACAGGATAGGGGCGGCGCGGCTTCAATATCTGCGGTCGATTCCACCCTATGGATACCGGCCCCGCACTACTTGTGAGAGATCATATAATCATAAAAATAAGTTGAATGAGACGGGAGGTGATGCATAAGAACCGGCATTGGACGATGACGGACGGTTATCTGGTCACAAGATTGAGATACAGTTAAGGAGGAAAATTATGAAAAAAAGCAAGGTCGTCAGTTTGAAAGAAGCAATGCAGGAGATACAGGAAGGTGATTGTATCATCATGGGCGGTGTGGTGGAAGATCGTCGTCCCATAGCCGCTGCCCTGGAACTGATACGGCAGGGGAAGAAAAACCTCATCGTACTGGCGGAGTGTTCACTTTCGGAAGACATGCTCGTCGGCGCGGGTTGCGTCGCGGCTTATCGCGGAACCTACACAGCCATTGGAGCCTTTGGCATTTCGCCTTCCACGAAGAGAATGGCGGAAGCGGGCCGCATCGTCATCGATGACATCGGCCACACGGATGTCTGCCTGGGAGCCATGGCAGCCATGGCGGGAGCGCCGTTCATCGCTTCCAGAACAACCTTCGGAACGGATGTGCTGAATCCCGCGTATGATAACGTGGCCAAGATCAGGGCATTGGCGAGAAACAAGGAGATGATCCCGGAGAAGAAGTATGTTCTTATGGAAGATCCCTTCTATGGCCGCGGCACGGTTCAGCTTCATCCCGCAATGAAAGCAGACGTTCTCATCTGTCACGTCCAGTATGCGGGCGAAGAAGGAACGGTCCGGATCGACGGCAGTCTGGTCTTTGACCACTTTGCCGCTCACGGAGCCGAAAAAGTCATTATTACGGCAGAGCAGGTTGTCCCTGAGGAGTATCTCAGGCGCGACCCCAATCGCAATCAGATCCCCTGCACGAGTGTTGACATGGTCGTTGAGGTCCCTTGGGGCGGTCACCCGGGACAGGTTCTCAATTTTTATGACATGGATATTCCGTTCCTTATGGATTATGTCGGAAAAGCGAAAACGGAAGCAGGCTTTAAAGAATGGGCCGATTCCTGGGTTTACGGACTGAAAGGCCACGACGATTACCTGAATAAGCTGGGTGCGGCGCGTCTGGAAAAGTTGCGGGCCATACCGCCGTTCGGGTATCGTCCAAGACCGAAAGGAGGGACACGATCATGACAGAACAATACGCAAAAGCGCAAGACTACAAGCCGACGGAGGCAATGGTTATTTACGGCGCTCGGATGCTGAGAGAATTTAACGGGAAGACCGGGATCATCGGGATTGGAGCGCCGCTTCTGGCTACACACCTGGCAAAGATACTTTATGCGCCGGACATGAAGATGATTGTGGAAACGGGGCAGGCGGATGCCAATCCGATTGAGGTGCCGCTGTCCATCATGGATAGTCGCCTGACCTATGGCTCGTCCTGGCAGATGGGCGACCCGGAAGGCCTGTTCCCGCTTATGAGAGGGGAAATCGACTTCGGTTTCATCGGGGGGGCACAGATCGACAAATACGGCAGCCTGAACTCCACCTTTATCGGGACCGATTATAATAAGCCGACGAAGAGACTCGCCGGCACGGCGGGCGCAGTTGATATTGGCGGATTCGC
The DNA here is from genome assembly GCA_903893135.1 of uncultured Syntrophaceae bacterium. GTDB lineage: Bacteria > Desulfobacterota > Syntrophia > Syntrophales > UBA2185 > Fen-1135. The sequence continues at coordinate 7,329 of CAITLA010000012.1, forward strand.
CAAGGCAACAATTATCACCATGGCCCACCAGAAGCGGCGGGTGTTGGACAAAGTCGATTATCTCACCACACCGGGCTGGATGGTAAAGAAATGGCCGGAAGGCAAGATGGTCAGAAGGGAAGAGATCGGTCTCCCCGGCGGGCCTATCGCTTTTATTTCTTCCATGGGGATTATGAGATTCGATGCGAAAACGAAGATCATGTACGTGGAAAAATGCTTCCAGGGCGTAACGCCTGAGGCTATCAAGGAGAACACGGGCTTTGATATCGATATCTCCCGTGCGACTGAGGCAGATCCCCTACTCTTAGAGGAACTGAAGGTTTTGAGGGAACAGTGCGATCCCTTGAACATATACCGCACACGATAGGCAGCAGAGAGGCATGGAGATGACGAAACAGGGCGGGGGCGGAAACGGCCGCATTATATGACGCGGGCGCCCCGGCCCTTCACTTATGGGACGGAACGCCGGTGATATGGTTTTGAACCTCAAAGATATATGGGCAGTTCACAGATAATTTCCACTGGAGGACGTATGCCGACGATGCATGAAAAGGTCAGGAAAGGATCGGGCAAATTGAATGCAAGGCCCCTGCCTGTCGGGGGCGTCAAGATTAGAGAGGCCTTCAAAGCGCTCTTGGAAGAAAGAGAATTCAACGCGATTACGACTGCCCAGATCTCCAGGAAATCAGGTGTCAACGAAGCCCTCATCTATAAGTATTTTGGTGACAAGCGAGGTCTTTTGCATCAGGTGCTCCGGGACTATCTCGACGAATATCTTGGACAGATGGAATCGGAACTGAAAGGGATCAAGGGCACCTTCAATAAATTGAAAAAGATCGTCTGGTCACAGATGAATCTCTATGAGTCGAAGCGGGTGCTCGCCAAAATTCTCCTTCTGGAAGTGAGAAATTACCCGGGTTATTTCGAAAGCGAAAGTTACGCTCAAGTGCAGAGGTACAGCAGAATCATAACGGAGATTCTGAAGGAAGGCATAAAAAATGGTGAAATCCGTAACGACATACCGGTCACGTCCATGAGGCAGGTGTTACTGGGCGGCATCGAGCACCTGTGTCTGCCGATGATCATATACGGAAAGCCGTATTCTGCCAAGGAACTCACAAGGGAATTATGTATGGCTGTATTTAAGGGAATAGCGAAGCGCCCTTAGTAAAAAGACGAAGCGACGAATCCCTCACAATCGCCCCACACATTTCACTGAAGGAAATATGACGATATGAAGAACCGTATAACACAACTCTTCAATATAAAATATCCCATCGCTCTGGGAGGAATGGCCGGCGTGACGGATGCCAGACTGGCCGCAGCAGTCAGTGAGGCGGGAGGTCTCGGTACAATTGCCGCTGCCACGGAGTCCGCCGAAAGCTTAGCTACGGAAATCCGCCGTTTGCGGGATATAACGAAGCTGCCATTCGCGGTGAATATTCCACTCATGGCTCCCCAGGCCAAAGACCTGATTCAGGTGGTGATGGAAAGCATGGTTCCCGTCGTAATTACCGCCGCGGGCAGTCCGGCGGTCTTCACTGCGGCCTTAAAACAGGCCGGCAGCCGCGTGATGCATGTCATACCCTGCGTCGATGCCGCGAAAAAGGCGGAAGGCGCCGGAGTGGATGCCGTCATTGCCGAGGGTTTCGAATCCGGGGGATTTGCGTCTCCCTTTGAAATCGGCACCCTCGCCCTGATACCGCTGGTCGTCGATGCCGTTCGGATACCCGTGCTTGCGGCCGGCGGCGTGGTCGATGCGCGGGGCTATGCGGCCTGCCGCATTCTTGGCGCGGAAGGGATTAGTGTGGGTACGGCTTTTCTTGCCACCGTGGAATGCACTAAAATCGGCAGTGCGTGGCGGGAACAGATTTTGAGTGGAAGGGACGTTTCCACCAAAATCCTGGCCAGGGGAATCGCTCCGGTCAGGATGCTCGCAAATCGATGGGCGGAAGAATTGGAAAAACTTATCTCTGCGGGCGTGACAAAAAAAGAAATCATGAATTTCATCTTTTCCGGCGACCCTATGAGCAGCGAGGACGGCCCTTTTGCCTGCGGACAGGGGGTTGGTCTGATCCAGCGGATACGGACTGTGAAGGAAATCATGGAGGATTTCGTCACCGGTTCTGAAGAACTCCTGAAGAGAATGGCAACGGGAGATTAGATTATTATTCTCAAAAGACTATCAGAATGCTGACGGAAAGAGTCAGTCCCACACCCCGATATTCCTCTCGTCCCCACGGCGCTGCGAACCAAGGTTACCGGCGTGAAAGATAGATAAGAAGTTTTGTTCCGCAATTTTATCACCCTTCTAATTACATCTGAGCGGTTGAAAACCGATAAAGTCACGGCCAAATTCACGGCCAATCTTCCTTCCTTGTACTCAATAGATCTGCCTTTCTTTTATGGATAAATGATTTCGATGCGCAATGATCACCTCTATCGAGATACCGAATATCACTGGGATGCCTACCTCCAGTCATAATACTGAAAGGAAAAACAAGATGATATGGGGAAGGTGTGCCTGAATAACTTTAAGAATGGCTATCAACGCCTTAAAGCCGAATAAAACTCCTCAATCGAAGCTAACCATTGGCTGCCTGCAAAATTTTTTTGCCAATAGATGATTAATGGCTGAACTCTGACTTTAATTGTAGTAAAGATAATAAGGGTAAATAAATAACCCGTGGTCTTTGATTACGGATGTTGGCGAGCTACTTTTTCCTGTAACTTCACAAACGCGCACAAAGAGGGCTTATGAAAAAGTTATTACACCGATGCGGATTTCTACGCGGTCGCAAGTATCAACTTGTGCGCGGGACCCTTTGCATGGCAGTGCTGTTTCTCTTTGCGGTCACGACACATGCGGATGTGCCTAAGAGCATCGACGAATGCGCGAAAATTGAGGACAGCGCGAAACGACTGAAATGTTACGACGAGCTGGCGGGGCGCAAGGAAGCCCCAAGCAAACCAACGAGCACAGCCGCTTCCGAAACAAAACCTGGTTCGCAAACCAAAATTTCATATCTGGAACGGCTATGGGAATTGGACAAAGAGTCCCGGAAAGATAAATATGCCATATCACCTCACCGGTCGAACTACATCCTTCCCATCACATATGTCGAGTCGCCTAACGAGCAGGCCATAAAGAAGGCTAATCCTGATAAAGAACTTAAAAACGCGGAGACGGCTTTTCAGATCAGCTTCAAGACGAAGATTTGGCAGGACGTCTTTGGACAAAATATGGATCTATGGGTTGCTTACACGCAGCGATCGTTCTGGCAATTTTATAATTTCAAAGACTCCTCACCTTTTCGCGAAACCAACTACGAACCGGAGGTTCTTCTGAACTTCCGTACGGACTATGATCTGCTCTGGCTGAAGAACCGTTTCATTAACGTGGGCATCAACCACCAGTCCAACGGCCAGACAGACCCCCTGTCGAGAAGCTGGAACCGCGCAGTCGCGAATTTCGGGTTCGAAAGAGATAACCTCGTCCTGATCCTGAAAACATGGTACAGGTTTCCGGAGAGTGCCGAACATGATAATAATTCAGACATCGAGAACTATCTTGGATACGGTGAACTTTGGGCATATTATTTTTGGAAGGGTAGCAGATTCGGCGTAATGGCTCGAAATAACCTAGACTTTAGCGCGAATCGTGGTGCCATTCAACTTGAATGGAGCTTTCCGCTCTTAGAGCGAATGAGCGGATACATTCAGTACTTTAATGGCTACGGCGAGAGCATGCTCGATTACAACCACAACATCAACCGCATCGGAATCGGTTTCATACTGAGAGACTGGGAATAAACACGAATTCTTTCTCACGAGGCCTGAATGGCTTAAAAAAAAGCAGGTTGAGCATGGTCCACAGGCATGGCGGTGCGGTATGGGCGGAAGGCAAGGTGAACGAAGGGGCAACGTTCTATTTTTCGCTGCCTTAGTCACACACACAAGATGAGACGACTTTCTGAGAGGAAATAGTCTGCGCTCGACTCAATCATTTCTGGTACTAATCTTCTTTTCTTATCCCGGTAGAGCGTGTTATTTATAAGTCGTTGTGGTCTTATGGATATTATCCATCTTCTTAGGGATATTATCGCCGATAGTCCTGTATAACAATTCAGCGTATTGCTTATCCCCGAACAGGTCTATGGTGATGACGACCTTGGTGAGATTCTTTTCAACATTTGAAACGTTAATCTCCATAGGATAATTTCCCTTTGCCTCCAGAGAACATCCATTCTCTGAAACCGGGTTTTCAATCACTGTTTCAAGTTTCAGCTGTTCACAGGATTGCTTTACTGCCTGACAGACAGTTTTGATATCATATGTGTAATATTTTGACGACTCACGACCCTTCCAGACAGTATAACCCTGATAGGATCCGCCTGCTGCTGTAATTGCCTCAGAGCCTCCTATGAATGGCAACACACAGGCACCGCATCCCGATAATAAAGTGCTAACTAAAAACAGAGCAAGGAGTGGAAATATTCTATTTCTCATGACTTCTCCTTTTCGGGCTCAGCGACGGTCGGCGTCGCGCCACTCGACGGCGCCGAACCCGGCGTCACCGAGGAGGGTATAGACGAGGCTGTAGGTTGCCGTTGTCTGGTGTACGTCGGCCCGGTTGGCATAATACGCATCCCGGCTCGATGCAATGTATTGGATCCCGAGAGCGTGTCGGCCGTGCACGCGAACGGTAAGCCCCGCGTTCAAGCGGCCGATATTTTCCCTTCCCGGCTCGGTGCTGCTGTGATCACCGATATAATACGCACGTCCCGTCGCGTCGAGCATGGCCCGATCGCCGAAGATGAGTCTGAGTGCAAGGAGCCCCTGCGGGGCGACACCATAGTGGTAGTTGCGCTCACCCACTCCGGAGATAGTGCCGGCCGCGCCGTAGCCGACGCCGCCGAGTACCGAGCCCTGGAGCGCCACCGCTTGCGCGAGCCACCACTGGAAGGTGGTGCCGAGAGAGGCGGCAGTGGTCGAGACACGGAAGATTTGCGGAGATATGTAGTCATAGCCGCCGTAAAGTCCCCATATCCCTCGATAGGAGTCGCCCACTTCGTATTTCTTTCCGAAGAGGAGGCCGCGGATCATGAGGTCCTCGAGGGGGTTCTCTGAGTTGTCAACAGCTATGAACTCAAAGTGGAAGTAATCGAAGGGGCGCGTATAGCCATAGCCCGGCTTCCCCGGAAGCCCGTAGGCCATGGAGAAGTCCGCGGTCGCATCGCCCCGTTTGATGGGACTCGATTCGCCCTGGTCGTTCAGGTCCGAATTCAGAGTTGCGCCGAGCCGCAGGCGCCAGAATGTGGCCGGATTACGGCTCGGGAAGATGGATTTGAAGTCGTCGCCGAAGACGAGGCGGTTGAAGCCCAGAGTTGGCGAAATCACTGCTGCGCAGAGCTCACGCCAGAGCTCAGGCTTGCCGCCATCGCCTTCGAGAACCAGGCTGGCCATCCGGAAGAGTGGCTCCCCGAAAAAGCTGCCGGCAATGCCGCTGGCGATCTGGTCATTGACGGAAGGTGACGTGGTCTCACCGGCCGTCTCCCAGAGAAAACTGCCCGCGAAGGTATAGGCGGAGGACTCCCAGAAGCTGAGGCCGGCTGATCGTGCAAATCCGTAGTAGATGGATCCCTGATAAGGATGCTTGAACTGGTTCGTGGAGAAGTTGTCCTGGTCAGACCCCCAGGGGCCGTGGACGGCATGATCCCAGAAGGTCGACAGGTTCGTGTCGTAGACTTTTTCCCCCCCCTCAACCTCGTTGGGGTAAGCGAACCGGTCGTACCCGTTGAGAAGGAGGATGAAGCCCGGGATCTCAAGCGCAGGGACAAGGTAGCTCTTGCCGGCGCCAGTCTCCCAAGACAGAACCGGCTTGGGCGCTTCGGGAGCGCCTGTAGTAATGGGCTCCCCGGCAAGGCCTTTATCCGATGTAATCTGAGAGAGGGACTCCCGGTAATTGAGGTCGGATGATCGTGCGAATCCGTAGTAGATGGATCCCTCATAAAGATGCTTGAACTGGTTCTTGGAGAAGTTGTCCTGGTCAGACCCCCAGGGGCTGTGGACGGCATGATCCCAGAAGATCGACAGGTTCGTGTCGTAGACTTTCCCCCCCCCCTCAACCTCGTTGTCGTAGACGAGCCGGTCATAACCGTTGAGGAGGTAGCTCTTGCCGGCGCCAGTCTCCCAAGACAGGGCCTCTGTCGTCTCCACGGGCTTTTCCTTCAACCACGCTTTCCCGCCCATAGAGATATTTACGGTTCGGTTCGGGCTCATATCGGAAAGCTCAATCACATCCGGTGCCATCATATTGTCATATCCAAGTTTTGACGCCAGGAGGGTGTAATTCCCGAGGGATGGGATACTCACTGAATAGTTACCCAACGCATCAGTATTACCTGTTTCCGCCAAAGCACTGGTACTTACATCTTTTACCGTGATGATAACCCCTTGAATACCCTGGTTGTTAGAGATATCCTTTACGGAACCCGAGATGCCGCCTGCTTGGGCAAAGGCCCAGCTACTAACAGAGAGCACTACACCCACAAGGAGCACCGCAAGAATCGCCTTGAATGTTTTTCTTGCGCGTTTCATGTCTTCTCCTTATCCATTAAAGACAATGACCAGAAAAGGAATGTGATTGCGTATGGAACCTAATGGAATTCCGTATACAATCGGGTTGAACGAAGTCACGCCTTATAACCTATGGGGATTAAATGGAGCGCCTTCGATTCATGAATCTCAAAAAAGGATAGCGGTCGTCTATTTCACGATCAGATTATTCTTTATGGATTTGACCCCTTTGACGCTCCTTACGATTTCACCCGCTTTATCGACGGCCTTTTGAGAATTAACGAAGCCGCTCATTTGAACGGTGCCCTGGTAAGTTTCAACACTGATCTGGAATGACTTGAGAAAATCATCTTCTGCAAGCAGAGATTTTATCTTGGTCGTGATGACCGAATCGTCAACGTATTCACCTGCACTTTCATATGTGCGTGTCGATGCACAGGCTACAAAGGTGGCGATCAGCATAAGAAGCACTAAAAAGTGGATAACGATATTTCTCTTTTTCATAGCGGTTACTCCTCTCTGTAAGTTTGTCGTGAAATTGTTAGTACGGATCCAAATATCTACAACGGTCTCCGCCCCTGAATGATTCTGACCAGTACGACGATGATGGCAACGACCAGTAGAATATGAATAAAATTACCCATCGTATAGCCACTCACCAACCCTAACAGCCACAGAATTATCAGTATGACAGCGATCGTCCACAGCATGTGATCCTCCTTCCTGATTGCTCATTCCCACTGCCGGCTATTGCATCACCATACCAACCGGCAATGATCATGCAGTCTCTAGTCCCGGAACTCCTGACAGTCCAAGTTTCACTGTCAGGAGAAGTCAGTATAATGCCCTTGCCATACGTGATAGCGTACAGGGGCCACGGACCTTCATCGGACCCTTAACCCGATGCTCCTATTGCACGACGATTTCAAAAAGAACTCTCATGTTTGCCTTTGCTGCTTTTGAGTAAAGGTCTTTAGGCGATGCTTCGTACATCGCCGGGTCTGTCTCGCCATAGCCGATTGTGGAAAGCCTGTCCGGTGTAACGATGCCTTCGTTAATGAGGTATTCCTGGACAGCCTTTGCCCTTCTTTCGCTTAACGCCTGATTGTAAGCCATCGTGCCGGCAGCAGAGGTATACCCTGCAATGCGGATTTTAGCTTTAGGGTTATCTTTCAGAAGCTCGATATTCCTTTTCAGGATCGTCTGCGCTTCTGGCTTAAGGGTCGACTTATCGAAATCAAAATGTACGTCCTCAAACGCAAGGATAACGACCTTGTTTTCAGCCTTCATATCCGACATAGCGTCAAAGACCTTCTCCGAAACCATCGGCTCAGTCGCAACGATAACGACCTTCTCCTTTGGCTGTGCAGCCAGCTGTCGATAACGAGAACAATTTCCGGAGATTACTCTTTCTACAAAAGCGGCCATGGCTGCCGGTTTTACCAGTCTATCGGCATTTACGGTATATCCGCCTTCAACGTTCTGCACAATCTGTTCTGAAAGTTCTTTCCCATTGGGAGAATATCCTATCTGAATGGCATAAACGCAGAGCTTGTCGCCGTACTCTGCGTTAACTTTGGTTATGGCCTCCATGACAGTTGCGGGCCTGATGTCATCGACACCCGGAGTTTCAGAGAAATCACTGACAATGATAATGGCCGAATTACCCTTCGCCAATTTGAGATCATTGCCTGCTGCCGTAATAGCTTTTCCCATAGGAGTTCTACGGTTGACATTTTCGATAGAGTTTATTGCCTTAGTATAATCTTCTTTGACAAGGGACTTCATTCCATAAATAAGAGCAGTTTCTTCGGACCAGAAGGTCCTGAGGCCTGCGTTCAGCTTGATTTCTGGAATCGTCGCTATCATGTTTTTTGTAGCATCTTTCCCATGTATCAGGCGAGTGGCTTCATTGACCATCGGCTTGCCGTGCAACTCACCCATGGAAGCAGATTTGTCAAAGAGGACAACGAAATTGTCCGTTTTTTGAACCAATTGCCCTGATTTAATCTGCGGGTTAAGATCAACCGGCCTAAATGTCGCACACCCGGTAAACGGTACGCAAAACATCAACAGAAAAATTAATCCATAGCCTATTCTTCTCATAATAAGGTCTCCTTTATATTTTACTTGTTAAGATTCATTTATCACTTCCGCTCCGTGCAACTTTTTAATTCGTGGCACTTTCGGGACTATGATATTTTACCCCGGTATGTCTTCTCCCGCCCTAAACGGGTCTTCGCCCCTGAATGACTCTGACCAGCACGACGATAATGGCAATGACCAGCAGGATATGAATAAAGCTACCCATCGTATAGCCACTCACTAATCCGAGCAGCCACAAAATTACCAGTACCACAGCAATTGTCCACAACATGTGATTCTCCTTTCTGATTGCTCATTCCCACTGCCGCCTATTGCATCACCATACCAGCCGGCAGTGCCGGGGAGCCCTCCCCAGTTGACCGCTTTCATAGCTGTTTACTTTTTCAGTTTGGTAAATTTCGAACCTTCTATCGTAGCACCCGCCATAAGCCCTTTCTGGCCAAAGACAAACCCCACAACAGGTTGCTTGAATTTTGTCGTGTTTAAGGATTCATCGGCGCCAACATTAACTACGGTTACCTTGGCATCAACACCCGCTTGCCAGTTCTCGCCGGTACGGAATTTCTTCAAGACCGCTTTATTCATGAAGACAATGATGATGTCCTTCTCCTGGGCTCCAATCTGATAACCGAAAGATGCGGAAGCGATGTTGTAGTAGCCCACCGTTTTTCCGCCGATCCTTAAGGCTCCCTCGCCATACTCGGCGCCGACCACAAGTCCGCCCTGTATAACCTTAGGTATAATAAGGACCCCCTTGGCGGCATCAAGAAACTCCTTCGCACCCTTGACTTCCTTGACAAATCGATCGAGGGATGCATTGACGCTGGCATCGATCTCATCGGCCGTGGCCGCGTAAGAGTAAACCGGGAAGATTCCTATGATCAGGGCCATGCACACGACGAAAAAAAACTTACCTCTTGCTTGTTTCATTTTTTCTCCCTTTATTTCTAATGTTTTGCTAAAAAAATTATTTGGGCCGCCGTCGGCCCACTGTTCAATCACCAAAAACCTTCTTGACCTGACCGATCTTTTCCTGAACTTTGCCGGCGATCTTTTCACCGGTGCCTTCGGCTTCCAACTCAGGATTATCGCTGAGTTCCCCGGCGACCTCTTTGATCTTACCCTTCATTTGGTGAAACGTGCCTTCCACTTGGTCTTTCGTGCTGGATTTCATGGTATTCCTCCTTTAGGCTTTCGATTTGACTGCTGGGCTATTTTGTTTCAAATGTAGTTTTCCGGCCATGATCCCCGTATCGATACTCTTCTGGAGCACAATCATCCGATCCTCGATCAAATCTCCTCCATCCCCGCCGGGTGGAAAATGGTGTGGAAAACCCTTTCATAGGGCTCTTTGAGAAGGTTCATCGCCCCCCGGAGCACCTTAAAATGCTCCGACTTCAGGTGGGTCATAAGGTTCTCCTGGGTATCCCATTCTTCAAGAAGAAAGAGTCGATTTTCATCCTCGATACTCTCACAGAAGTCGCAGCGCTGGCATCCCTTCTCCATCCTTATGGAACCGGACAGTGAAGTAATCGTCTGTGACAACTCCATGCGCTTCTCAGAAAGGACCTTCATCCGTATCATTACAAGGATCATAAAGATGGTAATAGCAAATGGCCTGCCAATAGCGGAAAGAAAATCATAAGTTTTGATTCATCCTTTAATAACAGGTGATTAGATTGATAGGAGAGAATAGCAGAAAAGTGTGAAATGGTTCGTGTAGCCTCAGTATTTGGTGGAACCTCAACATACTGAGGGATTCTTTGTTGGAGGCATACTTTGAAAAGAGTCAGTCGGCTTGACCTTAATCCTTTTA
>CAITLA010000013.1 GCA_903893135.1 uncultured Syntrophaceae bacterium
GGGAAACCACAAATTGCCCATCTGGTTCGTCCAGGAAAACAGGGTCGGTATATTGTCCACGGTGATCCCTAACAATATGGCATCATACTCATCAAAGATATCCTGCGCGATATTGTAGCCCGGCCACTGGTCTGAGCAGACGGGCGTCCACGCCGCGGGCACAAAAGATATGACGACATTTTTCTTGCCCCGGTACTGTTTCAAAGAAATCATTTCTCCCGATACCGCTTTGAGGGTAAAATCAGGAGCAGGCTTCCCTATCTTGACCTTTAAAACACTGTTTTTCGACTTGAGGATTCCCGGATTGTAGATATTATTTTTATATGCATCCGACAAGCCGTATGCTGCCGGAACAAACGCAAAACTAAGAATAAACGCTCCAATCAACAAAACTACTGCCACGTGTTTGCTATACACCTTCATATCTCCTCCTGCTATAGTCCCGACAATTTAACAATCATCTCCAGAAATTGATCCACTCCCTCCAAATTACCAAGTTTGGAGTGTATGACCTGATGCGAGCCGTCAGAATTTATTTTAACACCGATGAAGTAAGGTGTTCTTACTTCCCCGAGCGTCTTATGTATGCCATAATCTTCATCGGCAAAGAGGGGAAAAGATACGTTGTACTTCTTCTTAAAGGTTCCAACTTCGAAGGAAGTATTCCCCGCACCGATACCAATGATCTTGATCTTACCCTTAAGAGCCGGATTCTGCTCAATTTTAGCATACAACTGGTTCACGTTTGGCGCTTCCCGCTGGCAATAGGGGCAGTACATGCTGAAAATCTCGATAATAACCAATTTGGCCTTGATCTCCGGAATCTTGAAAGAACCGAACCCGAAGAAGCCAAGACCAAGATAGTTCTTATCCGCAGAATCTTTTGGTATGGGAAGCTTTATGTCCGGCAGCATTCCACCTACAGCCGGTGGAGAGCCGGCTGATGCAATAGATACAATCATTAAGACTGTCATGATAATTACAAACCAGCTCACTGCGATCTTTTTCATAATATTTCCTCCGTTTTTTCCATTAATGACCAGTTTTGGTCCATTTTCATAAAACTACTTCACCCGCACAAATCTGTCAAAGAAAAATTTCTCGCTGGAATGTCAACGTGTTGACAACTTGTCGCCTAAGATGATAGATAATACCGTCTACACCAAAACAACCATTATTACGGCGGCAGATTATGACAGAGCTTTCATCAAAACTGGAATCACTGGAAAACATACTAAGTGATATGCAGAGCGTACTTATTGCCTATTCCGGGGGCACGGACAGCACCTTCCTGCTGAAGATTGCCACAACCGTTTTGGGTGACAAGGCCGTAGCCGTCACTGCAAGTTCGGAAACATACACACCACAAGAACTCCGGGAGGCAAAGAAGAACGCGGAAGTAATCGGCGCAAAGCACATTATTGTGTATACAGATGAACTTAATGATCCGAATTTCTCATCCAATCCCCCGGACAGATGCTACTACTGCAAGAAGGAGCTTTTCACGAAGCTTACGGGACTGCTCGCGCGTCACGGCTTGAACTCTATCATAGATGGTTCAACGTGTGATGATGAGAGGGATTTCCGCCCGGGAATGAGAGCGGTTGCGGAGTTTGGCGTAAGGAGCCCGCTTAAGGAGGCAGGTTTCACAAAAGAAGACATCAGAAAACTATCGAAGGAGATGAATCTCCCTACGTGGGACAAGCCACCGCTGCCCTGTCTATCAACCAGGTTTCCGTACGGCACTCAAATCACCAAAGAGAAGGTCTTGCGCGTCGGTCGTGCGGAAGAGTTCCTGGCAGGTTTTGGAATCCGGCAATTGAGGGTCAGAGACCACGGCAGCATTGCCAGAATAGAAGTGCTGCGCGCAGATATGCCCATATTTCTCGACGAGGAGATATCAAACCTGATTGTGGAAAAATTCAAGGCGCTGGGATATGCATATGTCTCTCTGGATATTCAGGGATACCGGATGGGCAGCATGAATGAACCCTTGAAGGAAGAGGGCTAAAAATGGACAGAGAAAAAATCAGGAAACTCTTGGAAAACGTTAGAACCGGAAAAATGGGGATCGATGACGCACTGAGGGCTTTAAGGTCCTTTCCCTACCAGGATTTGGGCGACGCCAAGATCGATACTCACAGGGATTTGCGGAGAGGTTTTCCGGAAGTGATATTGTGCCGGGGAAAAACCATCGAACAAATCAGCAGAATTGTAGAAAGCCTCTCACCGGAGACAAAATTCATCATGGCAACCAAAGCCGATAAGGCGGTCTTTAAAGCCATCAGGAAAATAAGAAAGGATGCAGCCTACTACGAAACAGCCAAGATCATCCTCGTTGGAAAAAAAAGAAAGAAGAAATCCGCCAAGTCGATCCTCGTAGTCACTGCGGGGACCTCCGATGTGCCGATCGCGGAGGAGGCGGCAGTTACGGCAGAAATCATGGGGAATGCCGTCGATAGGGTCTACGACATCGGTGTTGCCGGGGTGCACAGACTTTTCGACAGCAGAGAGAAGCTGTTCAATGCGAACGTCATAGTAGTGGTGGCCGGCATGGAGGGGGCCCTGGCAAGCATAATTGGTGGACTTGTCGATAGTCCTGTGATTTCCGTCCCGACCAGTGTGGGCTACGGCGCCAGTTTCGAAGGCCTGGCCGCGTTGCTGTCAATGCTGAACTGTTGTTCACCAGGCTCGGTGACTGTGAACATTGATAACGGATTTGGGGCTGGATACTTTGCAAGTCTTATAAACCATATGGGTGAGGAAAAATGAGGATAGCCTATTTCGACTGTTTCTCAGGCGTCAGCGGAGATATGATACTGGGAGCGCTGATTGACGCCGGAGCTGATTTAAATAAGCTTGAGTCAGAACTGGGAAAACTGAAGATTTCCGGATTCACCCTGAAGGCCGAAAAAACAACCAGGAAAGGGCTCTCGGGAACCAGGTTTTTTGTCGATGCAGACCACAGCCACGCCGAGAGGCATCTTTCAGACATTGAAACAATCATGGATAACAGTGGCCTGGCAGATGACATCAAGGCGAGGGCCAAATCAATTTTTCGCGACCTCGCAGAGGTCGAAGCAAAGATCCACAACACCAATCCCGGAGACGTTCATTTTCATGAGATCGGCGGACTGGATTCCATTGTTGACGTTGTTGGGTCCCTCATAGTCATGAAGATGCTGGGCATCGAAACTATGTACGCCTCCAGGATTCCCGTGGGGACAGGATTCGTTGAATGCGACCATGGCGTCCTGCCTCTTCCCGCACCCGCCACCCTCGAGTTGCTTAAGGGCATACCCGTATATGCGAGCAGTATCGATAAAGAGCTTGTCACACCGACGGGGATTGCAATTCTCAAACACGTGGTGCAAAGCTTCGGCACTATTCCGGAGATGAAAATTGAACGCATCGGCTACGGCGCCGGGAGCAGGGATTTGAAAATACCGAACCTGCTCCGGGTCTGGATAGGCGATACCGAAGTAAAGCATGAATACGAGAAAGACGAGGTCATCCTCATCGAAACCAATATCGACAACATGAATCCCGAGATTCTCGGCTACGCCTTGGAGAGACTCCTGGAAAGAGGCGCCCTTGACGTCTTCATGACGCCCATATTCATGAAGAAGAACAGGCCGGGGACGCTGCTTAGCATCTTGATTACACCAGATAAACTGGATGA
>CAITLA010000014.1 GCA_903893135.1 uncultured Syntrophaceae bacterium
ATATTTGTTATCAGGCTCGAGGATGGAGACGTAGTGCATGAGGCCATCGAAATTTTCGCCACGCAGCAGTCCATAAGCGCTGCTACCTTGATTGTTCTCGGCTGCGCAGACGAAGGCAGCACACTTGTCGTCGGTCCCAGGGAGGGCCGAACACTGCCTATAGAGGCCATGACGCACATTCTGCAGAACGTCCATGAAGTAGCGGGTGTGGGAACTGTATTTCCCGACGATGAGGGCAAGCCTCTCCTGCACATGCACATGGCCTGCGGCAGGAGGGCAGAAACGACAACCGGCTGTGTACGCCGGGGAGTCAGGGTATGGCATGTGATGGAAATCATCCTTTTTGAACTTCTGGACAGCACCGGCCTCCGTTTGCTGGAGCCGGCATCGGGATTCAAACTCCTGAATCCGTAGCACATCGAATCAAGATACGGCGCCGACGGAAGGCGCAGGGTGAAAAAGATGCACATCACACTTAAGAGGAAAGCAACTGTTTCATGAGAGAAAGAGAGGGCATATTCTGGGGCTGGTATGTGGTCATGGGGGCGTTTGTGATCTCAAGCATCAGTTACGGGGCCCGTTACTCCTTCGGTGTTTTTGTGAAGCCCATGTCCGTTGATTACGGATGGTCCCGATCCGTCATATCCCTCGGCGCCTCAATCAACATGATAGTCTATTCCTTCTGCGCCATTTTTTTGGGTAGAATGCTCGATAAAGTGGCGCCAAGGTGGATCATCACAGCAGGGGCCATCGTTGCCGCAGTGAGCTACATTCTGACGGGTCTTGCCAGAACGCCCCTTCATTTCTATCTTGCCTATGGTGTCCTCTGCGGCGCCGGTACTGCCTGCATGGGGCTTCTCGTGGTCAATTCTTCCGTGGGGAAGTGGTTCATAAGAAAAAGGGGCACGGCCATAGGAATATCCACAATGGGTGTCAGTTTCGGGACTATGGCCCTGACTCCTCTGGCTGGCTATATCGTGAAGAATTACGACTGGCACTATGGGTTTATCTTTCTGGGGATCATATTCATTCTCATTGGAGTCTCAATTTCCCAATTGTTTATGGGACGCATGAATCCTGAGAGTTATGGGCTCTTCCCTGACGGGGAAATAAAGAGCTCTCAGGCGCTGGAGGCCGATCATGCCGAAAGGCACCCGGCGCATCTTTCCTCTAAAGTCATTTTTAGAAATTCTCGCTTCTGGATCCTCGTAACCAGCTTCTCCCTGGCCGTCATGACCCTTATGGCAGTCTTCGTCCATCAGGTGGCATACGCACTGGATAATAATATCGAGAATCTCGTTGCCGCTTCCTCCCTGGGGGCACTCGGCTTTGGCGGTTTCTGCGGCCAGTTCTTTTTCGGCTGGTTGAGTGACAGGGTGAAGGATGTCAAATATTCGGCTGTTCTGGGTATGATCATCATGGCGGCGGGGATGGTCCTCCTGCTGACGGCGACCACAGCCCAGCGCCTCTATTTCTATGCCCTCATCTACGGTTTCGGGTACGGGTCCCTGGGGCCCATGATGCCCATCCTCCTTGCAGATCGGTTCGGCAGGCATGTCCTGGGCTCTGTCTACGGGTGGCTCACCTTTTTCATGGGCATATGTGGTGGGATCGGTCCTTTCATAGGAGGGCTGATATACGACTTGTCGGGATCCTATACACACGTCTGGCAGGCAAATATCGTGATCCTCCTCTGCTGTGCCCTCATCATGCTCGGGCTGGCGCCGAGGGCTGCGGATGCAAGAGAATGAGAAGTCTGACGGAAACCGCCCGCAAGATTAAAGACACAGACGAACCGCTTGAAATTATCGGTGGTTAAAATTACTTTTCATCCCTTCCTGAAGAATTCTTCCCTCATGAATCATCAATAAGCAATTTCAAGCAAGCATGCTCAAAAAATCACGGAATCATAATTTGAAATATGGTAAAGGATGCGACACAGATATAAGGGTAAAGTCAACTAAGATACCAATGGCGTGTTGCTTTATGAACTCGACAGAAAATCTCAAACATCTACCGAACAGGACCGACAGCATGTGCTTTGGGTGCAGCCCTGCTAATCCGCAAGGGCTTCGCTTGGAATTTTTCACTGACGGCGAATCAATTTTTTCATGGGTTAAGGTTCCGGCCCATCTCTGCGGATGGAAAAACCTGGTCCACGGAGGGGTTATATCAACTATCTTAGATGAAGTTATGGGAAGGGCAGTTGTTCATAAAATGAGATGCCTCGGCATGACCAAGTCCATGACGGTTGACTTTTTGAAGCCCATCACGATTGACAAGGAATTGAAGGCCGTGGGGAAAGTGCTCGAAGTCAAAAATGATCGCGAATGCCTGGCAGAGGCAAATATCTTTAACGAAGGCGGGGAACTTTGCGCGAAAGCCAGAGGGACTTTTGCATTCTTCAAACCCGATCACAGCAAGAAACTGGGCATCAAAGACGAGGATGCAATGGAGTGGTTCAACGCGTACATGAAAGCATGACGTCAAGTGACCTGACCCCTGAAATTGGGGCGGTAAATATTTTGATGATTACACGTTCGAATAAGTAGGGTAGTTTTTGTCGAAGGAAGCCCGCCATGAAACCGCTGATATCTTTAGTTCAATACAACGGCAGCCCCGATTATCTCAGAGAGGCAGTCGAGCTTTGCAGCGGCCTTGAGAAACTGGAGAGAAATGCCAGGGTGCTGATTAAACCAAATCTCATCACATGGGACGACCAGTTCAAGATATCGCCGTTCGGCGTGTTTACGACGACGCGTCTCGTGGAGGATCTGATCATCTTGCTCAAGGATCACGGATGCGGAGAAATATCCATCGGTGAGGGATCGGTTCAAATTAAAGAAGGTCTTGGTACCATGGCGGCCTTCGCAGGTCTCGGATATACCTCATTGGTAAAAAAATACGGCGTCAAGCTCGTTGATTTTAATGCCGATAAATCCGTGAATTTCAAAGTCCGGAAAGGACTCTCTCTCCATATTGCGAAAGAGGCCATGGAATCGGACTTTCTCATCAACTTTCCCGTTCTGAAAACCCACGCCCAGACGAAAGTATCCCTGGGACTGAAAAACCTTAAAGGTTGCCTGAAAACCTCCTCCAAAAAAATCTGCCATCATGCAAGTCCCGGCCTGGAGTATTGTTTCACATTCGTTGCTGATTGCGTAAAGCCAGCGCTTACCATTGTGGATGGTATCTATGCCTTGGAGCGAGGTCCTCTTCATTTCGGAAATGCATTCAGAAAAGGTATTATCATTGCGTCGCGCGATGTCCTTGGAGCCGACATGGTTGCCGCAAAGACCATAGGCTACGACCCGCAAGATATCGTCCATTTAGTTGAGTATGCAAAACGTCACGGCAAGTCCCTTGACCTCAAAGATTATGCAATCAGAGGTGAGGACTTGGAAGTTCACATAAAGCCGCTCAAATGGGACTGGGGATGGAAAAAAGACAACACCGGCCCTTCCATCTTTGAGAAATTCGGTGTGACAGGCGTTGCCTTGCCCAAATACGATGAAACTCTCTGCTCCGGATGCACCCCGCTTGCCAACATGGTCAATATCCTTGTGCTGTCAGCATTTACGGGCCAGCCCCTTCCGAAGGTTGAGATCCTCAACGGCAAGAAAATGCAGGCGAGACCGGGGTATGATAAAACCGTTCTCATAGGCAATTGCATCATCAAGGCAAACAAAGAAAATGCGCATATCATGAAGGCGATAAAAGTGACCGGCTGTCCGCCGGACACCAGGGAAGTGATTGACGCACTGAAGGAGGCGGAGCTACACATCGACGAATTTGCCTATTGGGGCTATCTCAAACAACAGGGTGAAAAATACGATAAACAGGAAGGGTATTCCTGGGATTTTTATAAATAATATGTGTAAAGGCAAACCCCCTGAGAGGCAGTGGAGATCGGCTGGATCATGTGACGGAGTCAGGATTCCCTAAAAAAATCCCGGCACATGCGCCACGTGATGAAACCGGACACGTTCAGTCATGATGTTTAACGAAAGACACCGTAATCAGCTTGAAACAATACTCAAGAGCCTCTCAATTTGGTGCCACCTGAGCTTAGATTTGGGAATAAATATATGAAATAAGGAAGGGGGTGTAAACGTGACAGAGAAAACGGACAAGGAGATGTCGCGCGAGCAGAAAAAGGAACTGGAGTACGAAGAGAGCCGCAAGCACTGGCTTTCCGAAGAGGAGAAGATTTACGAACTCTGGGAGAAGGCTTACAACCCGGGAGGACAGGCACAGAACGAACGCCTTCACAAACAGGGCAAAAAGCCGCCTCGCCAGCTCATCAGGCAGCTCATCGATCCGGGCACGGAATTTTTCGAGCTGAGTCGGGGCGCCGGCTTCGGGATCGATTACGAACTCGTGAAGGACGTCCCGTCCGCAGGTTTGGTCACGGGGATCGGCAAGATACACGGCAACTGGGTAATGATCCTCGCCAACGACAGCCGGGTGACCGCCGGGGCCTACTACCCGATAAGCTGCAAGAAACACCTCAGGGCCCAGGAGATCGCCGAGAAGTGCGGGCTTAACTTCGTATACATCGCTGATTCGGCGGGCGCCTTTCTTCCCATGCAGGACAGGATATTCCCCGGGAGAAACCAGTTCGGCCATTTCTTCTACAATATGAGCAGGATGTCGGCCAAGGGGCTGAAGCAATATACTTTAAGTACCGGGGGAAACACGGCTGGCGGTGCCTACATAGTCTATCTCGCCTGCGAATCCATCATGATCGACGGGATGTCGTACTCCTTTCTCGGCGGTCCTCCCATGGTGGAATCCGCGATTGGGGAAAAGGTGAGCATGGAGGATCTTGGCGGCGCGAGAGTCCATACCCATATCTCAGGCGGTGCCGATCATTTTGTGAAATCACAGGACGAGGGTATCGAGAAGCTCAGGGAACTGCTGGCCTTTGATCCGAAGCAGAGCCTCCATATTGAACGGCGAAAGCCTCTCGATCCGAAGGTTCCCGGCGGTCGCCTCTATCAAGTTCTGCCGAGGGAGACCTCCAAGGGGATCAACGTCCGCGAGGTGCTCGCCTGCATTGCTGATGACAGCTATTTCAGCGAGTACAAGCGTCACTACAATATAGGCCGTGGCGACAACATCGTCTGCGGAAAGATTTTTCTGAAAGGGCTTCCTGTCGGAGTCATAGCGAGCAACAATAACGGGGTCATCTTTGTGGATTCAGCCCGTAAGGCCATCGAGTGGGTGATACGCTGTTGCACCATGAAAATCCCCATTCTTTACATACAGAACTCTCCAGGTTACATGGTCGGCACTGCGGAGGAATATGCGGGCATCGGCAAGTACGGGTCCGGCATGGTGAGGGCCTGCGCCTGTGCGGAGGTTCCCAGGATTCAGTGGATCATCGGTCCCGACCACGGCGCTGCGAACTTCGGCATGTGCGGGAGAACCTTCGATCCTCTGTTCATCTTCGCCACCATGCGGGCGAGGACATCGGTCATGTCCGGAGCGACCGCCGGCTTCATTCTCACCAGCCTGGAGCGGACCAACCGGAAAAAACGGGGTGAAGAGATGGATGAAGAGGCAGCCGGGAAATTTCAGCAGATGATGATCGACAAGTATAACCGGGAGGCACATCCCTTCTATATGGAGGCACGGCTCTTCAATGACGGGACGCTGCCGCTTAAAGACTGCCGCGATGCGCTGGCCCTGGCCTTCGAGGTTTCACTGCTCAAGCCGATTCCGGAGTCCAATTTCGGCAACTTCAAGTTCTGATAAAAGATGAAATATTTGAGCTCACTGACTAATATTTGCAGGAAGAGGTATTATGAGCGTGGAAGTATCGGCTCCAATGCCGGGGACATATCTGAAGTCTTGGCAAGCGTTGGAGATGAAGTTAAGTTTGATAACGAGATCATCGTTCTTGAGGCGATGAAAATGAATAATCCCATTTGCGCGCCCACAAACGGAAGAACTCTGATTCTATCTGGATGTGGTCCATGTTCCAGGGGCGGGTTACAAATAACAGAATAAAAAATAGGAGGAATGTCGTGACGGAAGCTATACAAATATCGCCGGAAGAAGTTTATCTAAAAGTAAAATCAGGGGAGGCTATTCTGGTCTGCGCCTATAATGACGACGAGGGATATAGAACGATTAATCTTGAAGAATCCATATCGCTTAGCGAATTCTATTCCGGGCTTCCGCAATAAATCTTGAAATAGAAAAGCTTCTTGCATCTCTTCATCATAATATCTGAATGTCCCTCACCTGATCTTACGCAGCGAATTTTTCCATGAGCACTCTCAGCTCAAAAATTAGTGCAGAGATTCAATTGCCGTTCATTTCTATTGAGTTGCATAAACGTGTTACGCTATTGTCAGATGAAATGACGCCACAAAACGCGACAAAAAGACTGTTAGCCACAAAAGGACAACTGAAAGAAATAAAAAAGAAAAAGGCAGCGTAGGTCCGCCGCTCGTCTTCTGTCTCGTGTGAGATGATTCGTGCTCTACCGACAACAACTCTCCCAAGACAGAAAAGCGGACAATTCATTTGTTAGTCACAAAAAGACTTGACAGTGTTCCTTAACACGAATATCATTGATTCAGGTAAACGCGGTTGATGGAATTCAGATATAAGCCCCGGAAAGACAACCCACAAAGTAATGTAGGAGGTCGAAAATGGCAGTCAAAATTATCATTAAAAGGAAGGTAGCCGCGGATAAGGCAGCTCAATTGAAGGAACTGGTGATGCAGCTCAGATCGTTTAGCATGAAACAGCCAGGTTATGTGTCGGGGGAGTCTTTGAAAAATGTGGACAGGCAGAACGAGTATCTCGTTATCAGCACATGGGATAGTTTTTCCGCATGGAAGGCTTGGGAGTCCAGCAAAGAGAGGGCAAAGATTCAGGATCAGATTGACGCACTGCTCGGACAGAAAACAGAGTACGAAACCTATGAGTACCGTCCATAATTGAATAGAGACAGGATAAACAGGATGAGCTAAATTTATTCGATGAGACCTTTGGATAATGGAAAATGAGCCTTTATTCCAAGGTCTCAGTCGTTTATGCCGACCTGCCTTTTACCTCCGATAAGTCCTGCGATAAATCGTCTCATGCGCATGGTCATTTAACATGAATAGCGTTCCCTGTGAAGGCCATAAATTATTAATATCATTTCCTAATTTCTAAGGTATTCCAATCTACAATCCCGGCCTGCAAGCCCCTGCACATGTTCTGTGTTGGAGTTTCCAGAAAAATTTGTAGAATAGTCACAGAAAAAAGTTGACAGAAACGATTTTGGGTGATATGAAGCGCACCTGATCAAGATCAAGTAGTCCACAGAACTTTCATCAAACTCTTCATAAACTTAATAGAAAGGCAGTAGATTTTTTTGTAGTGGTCAAAGATTTTCCAAGAGAAATTGGCTCCCGCATCAGCGTTTAAGTTGTCCATGCAGGTCTTTTATTTCTCCGGTATCCGCCCACTCACCAAATATTTTTCAGAACTGACAGCAAGTTAATTTACTATCTAATTAATAATGATTGGAGGTTCATAATGAAGATTCACGAATATCAGGCTAAGAGTCTCTTGCGCGCATACAATGTTCCCGTACCCAACGGTGAAGTCGCTGACACACCTGAAAAGGCTCGAGATATCGCTAAATCCCTCAACAAGACGTCTATTGTAAAGGCCCAGATCCATGCGGGCGGAAGAGGAAAAGGCGGTGGTGTCAAAGTGGCGAAAACACCCGAGGAAGCTTACGAGGCAGCGAAGAAGATCCTTGGCATGCAACTGATTACCCATCAGACCGGTCCGGAAGGAATTAAGGTGCAGAAGGTACTGGTTGAAGAAACATCGAATATCAAGAAAGAGCTTTATCTTGGCATGGTGGTGGATCGCGCGCGTGACAAGGAATGTGTCGTTTTCATGGCCTCGGAGGCTGGCGGTATGGATATCGAAGAGGTAGCCAAGGCGACTCCGGAAAAAATCATCAAGTGTGCCGTTCCCCCTGCAGTTGGATTCAGCCCGTTTGAGGCCAGGAAACTTGCATACGGCTTGGGATTGGGGACTGACAAGTCTCTCAGTGCCCAATTCGCAAACATCACCAAGGGGTTATATGAACTATTTGTGGCTAAGGATGCTTCTCTCGTGGAGATCAACCCACTCGTTCTCACAGTGGAGGGCAACCTCATTGCCGTGGATGCCAAGATAAATTTTGATGATGACGGACTCTTCCGCAATCCGGACATCAAGCAACTGAGAGATGAAAATGAGGAAGACCCCCTCGAAGTTATTGCCAAGAATGCAGGGGTTAATTATATCAAATTAGACGGTAATATAGCATGTATGGTTAATGGCGCGGGCCTTGCCATGACGACCATGGATCTCATCAAGATGGCGGGTGGCGAACCGGCCAACTTCCTCGATGTCGGCGGCGGCGCCAGTCCTGACCAGATCGAAAAAGCATTTCGTATTCTGACTGCCGACCCCAATGTAAAAGCAATTCTTGTGAACATCTTTGGAGGCATTCTCCGATGCGACCGCGTAGCCAATGGAATCATCCAGGCTGCCAAGAATATCGACATGAAACTGCCCATGGTTATCAGGCTCCAGGGGACGAATGTGGACGAAGGCAAGAAACTCCTTAAAGAATCAGGTTTGAAATTCACCGTGGCTGACGGTCTCTATGAAGCCGCCGAAAAGGTTGTTGCATTGCTTAAATAACAATAGACTAATTTTAAGGAAAGGGTGAGTTGAACATGGCAATACTTTTAGATAAAAATTCTCGTGTAGTGGTTCAGGGTATTACCGGTTCGGAAGGAACCTTTCACACCCGCGAATCGGTTAAATTTGGAACCAAGGTGGTAGCCGGGGTTACCCCGGGTAAAGGGGGCATGGACGTCGATGGAATTCCCGTATATAACAGGGTCGCCGATGCGGTAGAAAAACAGGGCGCGAATGTCGCCGCCTTGTATACTCCTGCGGCCTTCTCTGCCGATGCGATTATTGAATCAATCGAAGCGGGGATCGGGCTCGTCGTATGTATGACTGAGGGTATTCCTGTAACGGACATGATCAAGGTCAAACAGGTGCTCAAAACATCTAATGCGCGGATGATTGGATGCAACTGCCCGGGAATTACCACTCCCGGCGTAGGTAAGATCGGCTTTATGCCGAGTTTCATCCATAAAAAGGGCAACGTGGGCGTAATCTCAAGAAGTGGAACCCTCACCTACGAAGCAATCTGGCAACTTACCAATCTGGGAATAGGCCAGAGCACGTCCATAGGTATCGGTGGTGATCCCATACCAGGTTCAGGCTTTGTTGACATGCTGGCGCTGTATGAAAAAGATCCGGATACAGTGGCCCTCGTTATGATCGGAGAAATCGGTGGAACAGCCGAGGAAGAGGCTGCTGAATTCATTAAATCCAATCTCACCAAGCCGGTTGTATCTTTTATCGCTGGTCGAACCGCTCCTCCGGGAAGAAGAATGGGTCATGCCGGTGCGATCATATCTGGTGGAAAAGGAACCGCAGACGAAAAATTCAAAGCCCTGGAAGCGGCGGGTGTCATCGTTGAAAAGAACCCGGCTGAAATAGGAAAAAGAATTCAGGAGATTCTTGCCAAGAAAAAAGGCAAGAAAAAGTAGGATATTTAATACGCGATACAGTTAATACTGAGAGGGAGGTAATTATATGAAAATAATTAAAGTAGACCATATCGGTGTTGCAGTAAACAGCATTGAAGCATCTCTAAAGTTCTTTGTCAATACATTGGGACTGAAACTGGAAGGACAGGAGACAGTTGCCGAACAGAAGGTAACAACTGCCTTTATGCCCGTGGGCGATACGGAAGTGGAGCTTCTGCAATCTACCGCGCCGGATGGACCCATCGCGGGTTTTATCGAAAAGAAAGGAGAGGGTGTCCAGCACGTCGCATTTTTAGTCGACAACATTGAGGAAGCTTTGAAAGAATTGGAAGCCAAAGGCATCCGCCTGATTGACAAGGTTCCCCGCATGGGGGCGGGCGGCAAGAAGATAGCCTTCGTCCATCCAAAGGACACATACGGCGTTCTGGTAGAACTGTGTCAGAAAGTATAACAACTATTTAAAGAAAAGGGGAGAGAAGTAATGAGTGAAAAACCTCCAAAAATTCAGGAATTAGAAAGACGTGAAGCCATTGCCATGGCCCAGGGCGGGCCGAAGGCAATTGCAAAGCAGCATGAAGGTGGAAAGCTCACAGCGAGAGAAAGGATCGGCCTTCTGTTTGATCTTGGTACGTTTGTGGAGACTGACTTGTTTATGCGCCACCGGTGTACAGACTTCGGCATGGACAAAGTTGAGGTCCCGGCTGAAGCTGTCATTACAGGATACGGAAAGGTCAACGGCCGAACGGTATTTGCCTTTTCACAGGATTTCACCGCCCGCGCCGGCTCGCTGGGAGAGATGCATTCCAAGAAGATCTGCAAGGTCATGGATCTGGCAGTAAAAACGGGAGCTCCCTGTGTAGGCTTTAATGACTCAGGCGGCGCCAGAATCCAGGAAGCAGTAGACTCACTTGCCGGTTACGGCCAGATTTTCTACCGCAACTCCTGCGCATCAGGCACGATTCCTCAGATTTCAGCCATCATGGGACCCACAGCGGGAGGAGCCGTTTACTCACCGGCCATGACAGACTGGATATTCATGACCAAAAACTCAAGTTACATGTTTATTACTGGTCCCGAGGTTATCAAGTCCGTTACCGGAGAGATCATTGATTTTGAAGGTCTGGGTGGAGCGATGACCCACAATACCAAGAGTGGCGTTGCCCATTTCGCCTGTGAGAGCGATGAAGACAATATCAATCAGATCAAAAGACTTCTCAGTTTCCTGCCTTCCAACAACATGGAAGATCCTCCCTATGTAGATACAGGTGATGATCCGAACCGGCTTGATTACAGCTTGGACACGCTCGTACCGGATTCTCCCAGACAGAATTATGACATGAAGATCCTTATCGGCGCACTCTGTGATAACGGCGATTTCATGGAACCCCATATGTATTTCGCCCGGAACATGGTCGTGGCGTTCGGGCGTATGGCAGGTCATACTGTAGGCTTCATCGCCAACCAGCCCGCCTGGCTCGCGGGTTGTCTTGATGTAGACGCTTCGGATAAAGCAACAAAATTCATTCGTTTCTGCGATGCCTTCAATATCCCCATGATCACCATAGCGGACGTACCGGGGTATCTGCCTGGAACAGACCAGGAATGGAGAGGCATTATCCGACACGGGGCAAAGCTCTTGTGGTGCTATTCGGAAGCGACTGTTCCGAAACTTACGCTGGCAACAAGGAAAGACTATGGTGGATCATATCTGGCCATGTGCAGTCGCGACCTCGGTGCGGACATGGTCATAGCCTGGCCGACGGCAGAGATGGCGGTTATGGGAGCTGAAGGAGCATGCAACATCATCTTCCGGAATGAGATTAAGGCAGCCGCAGACCCGGCAGCCATGCGGGCGCAGAAAATCAAGGAATACGAGGATGCCTTCTGTAATCCTTATGCGGCAGCAGGCAGAGGCTATGTGGATGCGGTTATTCGGCCACACGAGACCCGTCGTTATATCATTCGGGCACTTGACATGCTGAGGTCGAAGAGAGAAACAAGACCACCGAAAAAGCATGGCAACATTCCAATGTAGGAATTAGATTATTTAGAAAAGGAAATAAGCATGAAGTCAATGGATTCAAAAGTAATGGTAGCTATATCAGCAGCGATAGGTGCCTATCTGGAAGAAGAAGCCGCAGCTCTGACAATGTCCGCAGCGGAAGCCGCGCCTTCCGCTGCACCTTACGCCTCCATTAATATCTGGGCACTTGCCGG
>CAITLA010000015.1 GCA_903893135.1 uncultured Syntrophaceae bacterium
GAAATTTACAGAAAGCACAGAGGCCTGTCAAAGAACCATAGGCAGAACTACTTTGCTTGGTACATTAATTTTAAAAATGGCAACTAATTACCAACACGTTACCTATATATATACCCGAAATGACAACGACAAGTAAAAAAAGGCTGGTAATTTTTCCACAGATGAAATAGGAAGGCATGATTCAAAAAATATCCGGCGTTTAACGTCGTAGTCATAAAAGGAGTTTGCGCATGAGCATAGATAACGATTCTTTTCGCGGTGGGTCCAAATACATTCTCGATGACGAGCTGGCAAAAGTTGTGAACGTCTCCATAGCCCTGGAAATGCCACTCCTGCTCAAGGGGGAACCCGGCACGGGCAAGACAATGCTCGCCCACGCCATTGCCGAAAGCCTGAAGATGCCGCTGATCGTGCTGAACGTGAAGTCCAGCATGAAGCTTGTGGATGCCCTGTATCAATACGATACCCTGACGCGCTTAAACGATAGCCGCTTCGGGGATTCCAAACGGGACGTCAGCAATATCGAGGAATACATCCGGATGGGGAAAATCGGCCAGGCCTTTGTGTCGGAACTGCGGACAGTGCTGCTGATCGATGAGATAGACAAAGCCGACAGCGATTTTCAGGACGACATGCTCGATGTGCTCGACCAGATGCAGTTCGATATCATAGAAATTGACAAGACCGTTACGGCGCGTCACCGGCCGGTGATCATCATTACTTCCAACGCGAAGAAGGACCTCTCCGATCCCTTTTTGGGCCGCTGCAATTTTCATCACATCGCCTTCCCTGATACCGGGACGATGCGGCTAATTGTAGGCGTTCACTTCCCCAATCTCAGCAGGGATCTCTCCGAGGCCTGCATCGAGGCCTTCTACCGCCTGCGGGATTTCAAGGGGATCGAAAAGAAGCCGGCCACACGGGAGCTGATCAACTGGATTCGCGCCCTGAAGACAGACTCCGATATGCATTTGAAATCGCTTTCCCGGGGGAATACTCCCTATTTGGGTATCCTTTTCAAGAAAAGCGCTGATCTAACTGCTGCCACCCAGCAGGCGGCGAGGATGCGCTGAGAGGAACCTGATTTGTTTATCGAATTTTTTTATACGCTGCGTGAGCGCGGGCTTCCCGTGTCTCCCACTTCCTTTTTGCGGCTGCAGAAGGCGTTGAGCCTTGGCATGATCCAGTCCGTCGATGATTTTTACACGACCGCCCGTGCGATCCTCGTAAAGAGCGAGCGTTATTTCGATATGTACGATCAGGTCTTCGCGCATTTCTTCCGCGGCGTTGCCCTGCGGGCGCCGGAAGAGATTGAGCTGACGGAGATCGTGAAGGCGCTTCTGGAAGAATGGCTGAAGAACCCGGAGCAAATAGCTGAGGCCCTTGGTCTGGACGAATCAAAACTGAAAAAGATGACGCCCGATGAGCTTATCCAATATTTTCTGGACAGGCTTAAGGATCAGACGGAAGCCCATCACGGGGGAAACCGCTGGATCGGTACGGGAGGCACCTCACCGGTAGGACATTCAGGCTATCATCCAGGCGGGATGCGCGTGGGCGGGCAGTCCCGAAACAAATCGGCCGTCAAAGTGGCCATGGAACGGCGATATAAGGATTATTCCCAGGAAGGCCCCCTGACAGAGGTGCAGATGGGCGAGGCTTTGAAGCGGCTGCGCCGGATGATACCCTCCGGTCCGAAAGACATGGTGAATGTGGATGAGACCATCTATGAGACAATGCGGAACGCCGGAGAAATCGAGATCATCTTCGACCGCCGGTTATCGGACCGTCTCAAAATCATCCTCATGATCGATAACGGCGGCTGGTCCATGGACCCCTATGTCGAAGTCGTGCAGACCCTGTTTCATTATGCCCGGAGCCAGTTCAAGGATTTGAAAATCTACTTCTTCCATAACACCATTTACAGCCGTGTCTGGCAGGACCCGCAACGACGCTACAAACCGGAGCCTATTGAAGAGTTTATTCGCAAGGATCCGGAAACGAGGCTGATCATCGTTGGCGATGCGAGTATGGCCCCCTACGAGCTGATCCACACCAACGGGGCGATATACATCGACCAGGTGGAGGTCGGGACCGGCCTGGAGCGTCTGAAATATCTCGCTAATATCTTTCGCCATTGCGTATGGTTCAATCCCCAGCCTGAGCACGACTGGCGCCATACTCATACTGTCGGCATTATCCGCCAGGTCTTTCCCATGTTCGAACTGACACTGGACGGCCTGGAAAAGGCAGTTCAGCACCTTATGGCCCGGCACTGATGCAGACGGCGCAACCGCGTGGCTCGGTTTTGACAGGCGTCTCTTCAGCACTTAGTTTAGCGCTTCCATCGGCAATCTTGCATTCCCGTCTGAATCCTAACGTGAGTCATTCTGGGTGATCGAGAGTCCTTGGAGAACCCCATCGATTGCACAAAATATGATAGAGTATTAGAGTAATAGATTTCTCAGTGAAATAGTGTTATTCATAGCGCGTATGTAAAGTCAGAAATCAAAATTCTCAAACCCTTTAATCGTTGTGCGAGGGTAGTATGGACTGATTACTGAAACCCTGTTTCTCAATAGAGCGGGGTTTTGGCTTTCACAACAACATTTGAGAAAGGGGCTTGTCATGAAGGGTAAATTCACCTGTGCTGTAATTGCAATTCTGATCACGTTTCTCACCTCCGGGTTTCTGGCTGCCGCTGAAGTTCAAAGTACGAATCCTGCTCCAGATGAGAAAGTAAAGTCATGGAGCGAGATGAGGCAGTATCCCAACCCAGTGTCCAGCCGTCGTGATCCCGACCTTACGAACCGTCTCGACTTCGGTTTCATGTATTGGTACCTTGACTACAAAGAAGATTTTCCTCCCCCGGGGAAAAGTGCCGAAAAAGGATGGCTGCCGGGCTTCTACCTGGGTTGGGACTACAATAAAAAGAATGCCATTTACGCAAAGGTATTGCTCGAATTTTCCGTCGGTGATGTCACATACGATGGCACCACTCAGACCGGCACTCCAATATCGTTCTCAGATGATAATCATCAATTCTTCTTTCGTGGAGAACTTGACCTCGGTTACAATTTCTCCGTTACGCAAAATATATCGATCAAACCATACACGGGATATGGATATCGACGCTGGAACCGCGGTCAGACACAGACTAGACCAGTCTCAGGCATAAATATACTCACTCTTCAAGAAGATTACTACTGGCACTATATCCCCGTCGGGGTCGCGGCCGATTTCAAAATCAATGACCGCTTTTCCATCGAGCCAAACGCCGGTGCCCGCTTCATGTTCTATGGGAAAATGTCAGTCGAATACTCCGACTATTATCCCGGTTTCAACACCCCTGACGTCAAACTGGGAAATAGAATTGGGTACTACGCGGAAATACCTCTCCGGTATAAGTTCTCTAAAGCCTGGGCAGTCGTTCTCAAGCCATGGTACGCGTATGATGAGATCGGTCAAAGTGACACTGTGGACCTGACATATTATGGGACGGTCGTGGGCAGCCTTTACGAACCGCCAAGCACAACACACCAGTATGGAGTGAATATAGGACTATCTGTTTCGTATTAGAAAGACTGTCTCTGCCAAAACATGCCAGCTTCGAGTTAAATATTTCTCCCTATAATCGTTAGGCCTTAATTGCGACAAGATTTAATGATAAGTGGGTGGCCTCGGTAACGGTGTGTTTTCTACAATATTCTTATGTTCATTTATCAAACGCTGAAGCGAATGCTGAGAATATCGCCGTCCCGGACGATGTAATCTTTTCCTTCCAACCGGAAGTGGCTGTTCTATCGCAGCCGTTTTTTCGAACCTAAATCAATTAATTCATCGCAGCTGTAACAAATACTATTCTTTTTGTAGATTTTCACATAATATAGTAGCAGGGTTTGGCATAGGTTTTCTATTATCTGCCTCGTCTGGCGGATTAAGAGTCTGCTCGGGCGACGAAGGTCTACGCAATAAATTGCGGCTTGAGGGAGGCCGCAAAATTCCTTGATTGGAGGGTGCGCTTATGAAGTGGATAGAAAAGTACGCAGACCCTGCTTACGCTCTGTTGCGCATCATGACGGGATTCATGTTATCTTTCCACGGCGCCCAGAAAATTCTGGGGTTGCTTTCCGAAATGCAACCACCGGTGGGGTCCCAACTCTGGTTCGGTGGAATCATCGAACTCCTGGGAGGGCTGGCGGTGATGCTGGGGTTTAAAACGCGCGCGGCGGCTTTTCTCTGCAGCGGCACGATGGCCGTAGCTTATTTCCAATTCCACTGGAAGTTCCAAATGGGACCCAACCTCTTTCCAGCAATCAACAAAGGCGAGTTGGCCGTCCTGTACTGTTTTGTTTTCCTCTTTATTGCCTGTCGGGGAGGGGTTAAATGGAATCTGGACAAAACAAACTGAAGATCAGACGCGGAATCATTTCTTCAATATCTAATCATGGCCTTCTGGCCATCCTCGTCTCGGTTTTATTTGTCATACTCATATCGATTATAATCGCATATCATTTCAAGGCTCCTAACCATTTAATTATGACCACCGGATTTGAAAGTGGGACTTATCAAATTTTTGGTGAGCGCTACCGGGAGATACTGGCGCGTGAGAAGATTCATCTTGAGTTGCTTCCTTCCTCAGGTTCTGTAGAAAATATCAAGCGTCTTAACGATAAATCCTACCGGGTCGATGCCGGTTTCGTCCAGGATGGAATGAGTTCGCCCGCAGAGGCGAAGAATCTCGTTTCCCTCGGAGCCATAGGCTACTCACCTCTTTGGGTTTTTTATCGAAGCGGAGAGACTTTTGACTACCTGTCGGAACTCAAAGGGAAGAGAATTGCGATCGGACCGGAAGGGAGCGGGGTGCGCAAATTTGCCATGGATCTGCTTAAGCTAAATAATAGTGCAGCTCCACCAACTGTGCTGCTCGATCTCTCCGGTGCTGCCGCCAACAAAGCTCTATTGGCAGGGACAGTGGATGCCGCAATGATGATCGGTACAGAGGATAATGCCCTCGTCAAGGAACTTTTGTATGCCCCTAATGTGAAGTTGTTAACTTTCAGGCAAGCTGAGGCTTACACCCGGATTATCCCGGCCTTATCGCATGTTGTGTTACCTCAAGGCATATTGGACGTTTCAAAGAAAGTCCCCTCAGAAGATGTTCATCTCTTGGCAGTGACAACAAGTCTCATTGTACGTAAAGACCTGCATCCTGCTTTAGTATATTTGCTTCTGGATGCTGCCGTTGAGATTCATAGCAATGCAGGTTGGGTGAATAAGAAAGGGGAATTCCCCTCGCCAAGGGAGCTGAGCTTCCCTTCCTCCAATTACGCGGAGAGATATTATAAATCGGGACGGCCTTTTTTGCTTGACTATCTTCCATTTGGCATAGCTGCGTTTGTTGACCGAACGATTTTAATTATGATTCCAGTAGCCATAATCTTGATCCCTTTGATCCGAAGCATACCGTGGCTATACTCCTGGCGGCACCGTCGGAAATTCTACCACTGGTATAGAGAGCTTAAGAATCTCGAATTAGAAATGATGGAAAGTCCCAAATCAGCAGATATATCGGGTTATCGTGAAAGGATTGACCGGATCGAGGCATCGATCAATAAAATCCCAGTGCCGTTAGCTTTTTTTGGCGAGGTCTATGGGCTTAAAGAGCATGTTGATTTGGTTCGGGGGAAACTTATTAGATTAAGCAAGCAGTCTAAGGAGGACAACCCGTAGAATTATCAGTTGGCAATCCCCGCCTCATCTGAAAATTGATAGTTGTATAGTTGCAGGCGGACTCGTTAACGGCGTGTTTTCGGCTCTCATGTTGCATTATCAAACGCTGAATCGAATGCTGAGAATATCGCCGTCCCGGACGATGTAATCTTTTCCTTCCAGCCGGAAGTGGCCGTTCTCGCGCACCCCCTTTTCCGATCCGCATTCAATTAATTCATCGTAAGTGAAGCACTCCGCACGGATAAATCCCCGTGCCAGATCGGTATGAATGGCGCCGGCTGCATTCACCGCAGTATCTCCTCCACAAATACTCCATGCCCGAACTTCATCTTCACCGACGGTGAAAAAGCTCACGTATCCGAGCGTCTTGTATGCGAATTGTGTCAGTCTCTCCCGTGCCGATTTTCTTATGCCCATATCCTCCATAAAGATTTCAGCTTCATCATCGTTTAGGCGGGATAATTCCATTTCGAAGCGACCGGCGAATTCAATGACGTTGTACCGCGATTCAATTTTAGTGATTAAACTCTTATTGTGTCCGAAAACCGACTCATCCGAATTAAGGATAACGAGGATCGGCTTCTTCGTGAGAAACTGAAACCCGCGTATTATTTTCTCCTCATCTTCATCAAGCTCGATGTTCCGGATGGGTTCATTGCTGTTGAGGTGCTCTGCAATCTTTTGGAGGGCTCTTTCCTCCATGGTAAGGGCATTTGTTTTTTGCCCCCGTTTTTGGAACCATGCA
>CAITLA010000016.1 GCA_903893135.1 uncultured Syntrophaceae bacterium
AAGGCCAAAGACCTTCCCAAGACGGTTTCCAAGTACGGCAATACCGTGGAAGAGATTTTCGTGGGTTACGAGGAACTGAAGAAAAAATATGGCAAGGAATTGAAAAATATTCCGTTTGGCGCCATAGGTCTATATACCTTCAGCCAGAAGTTCAAGGCAGGGTTGCAGCAGCTCATGGCAGGGAGCAGAAACTTCAAACTCTCCCTCGTATCACAAAGAGATCTGATGTCGCTGACGGAGGAAGCTGCCAAGATATCGGGTATACCTTACGTAATGGATGCTTACCGGAAAGAGGCGGAAAAAATTCTATCCGCATAACGTAATTTTTTGTCAGCCTGAAATCTGAAGCCCCTTTGCCAAGCGCAGAGGGGCTTTAGAGAACCTCAGACCATAAAGAAATCTCAACGACCTTCTGCTTCACTCTACGCAGCTGCCACACTTGAATCTACACACATTTGTGTTTGGCAACCGCTTCAATTTCCATCTTTTTCATCATGATCAAAATGGCCGTGATGGCTGCCTGTGTCATGCCCGGTATCCTTTCCGCCTGCCCGATAGTTGAAGGTTCAATCTTCATCAGCTTCATTTTCAGTTCAGTGGAAAGTCCAGGTATGCAGTCGTAATTCATGCCTTTGGGAATTTTCTTCCCTTCAAGCTGTTTCATCCTTTCCACGGCCTCCTGCTGCCGCTTGATGTATCCTTCATATCTGGACTCTATACAGATTTGCTTCTTAACAAATCTGTCCGTAATAGGCTCCCATCCCTCAAAAACCTTTAGATCATCGTAGGATATTTCGCTTCTCTTCAGAAGCTGATAGAGTGTGACAGGATTCTTAATCGGAGGAGTTCCCATTGTCTGAAGGATCGTATTGACCTTCTCATTGGGAAAAATCTTTACGGCAGAGAGCCGGTGTATTCTATCGTTTATTTCGTGAACCTTTTCTTGCAGGTGATCGTAGTGATCGCGCGGGATGAGCCCCAGGTCGTATCCCTTCGCCATGAGACGGATCGCAGCATTATCCTCGCGAAGGGTCAGGCGGTATTCTGCCCGGGACGTAAACATCCTGTACGGTTCATCAACACCCCTTGTGACAAGGTCATCGATCATGACTCCCATATAGGCCTCCGAGCGATCAAGGATGAAAGGGGCTCTACTCTGTACAGCAAGCGCCGCGTTTATGCCGGCCCATAACCCTTGCGCGGCCGCTTCTTCATAACCGGATGTGCCATTGATTTGGCCAGCCAGATATAATCCCGCGATAGGCTTCGTTTCTAGGGTTTGCCGAAGTTGCGTCGGTTGCACAAAGTCATACTCTATGGCGTATGCGGGGCGCATAACTTCCGCGCTCTCAAGACCGGGGACGCTGTGGATGATCCGCTCCTGAAGATCATGAGGCATACTGTTTCCGAGGCCTTTGGCATAAATCTCTTCCGTCTCCAGACCTTCGAATTCCAAAACGACCGGATGCCGTTCCTTATCGGAGAAGCGCATCACCTTGTCTTCCAGAGATGGGCAGTAGCGCGCGCTGATCCCCTTTATAGTACCGGAATAGAGCGGAGACGACATTATGTTTTCCCTGATGAGGCTGTG
>CAITLA010000017.1 GCA_903893135.1 uncultured Syntrophaceae bacterium
AGATATATTATCAACTTACAGGTGAAAAAATATTTGAAAATATCCTAAATCAAAGAAAACTGTCAATTGAAAATGAAAAAAACCTTGTCAAGAATCTTTTTTCATACATGAAAAAAATAGAAAATCCTATTGAAGAAGGGCATATTGATGTTTTTCATGGGGTTGAATCATTAAAATCATTATTTCTAGAAATATATGATTATTGCAAAGAAAAGAATTGTGAATATCTTTTTCATGGTTATTACTCCGGCAATGAAACATATCAATATTATGCAGCATAACTAACCTTTGGGTGTTTGAAGTAACTGCGTACATGTTCCGGTCTTTTAACGAGGGTTCTCATAAATGAACGTGTCTTCATTTCCAGGTCTTTTCGATTACGGATCGGTGTCCCTAAGTGAACTTTGGTCTTTAGATTATTGTTCAAGTATTCATCCGGGTTCAGTTCCGGGGAATAGGAGGGGAGATAGAAAATCTCTATCTGCTCCTGATGTTCCTCCAACCATTGTTTGACATTTTTGCCATGATGAACACGAAGATTATCCAGAATCAGGAAGACTTTACGACCGGCATCTTTGGTCAGACGGGTCATAAACTTGATCAAAAGTTCCGAATTCATAGCATCCTGGTACATCATGAACCGTATCTTGCCTTGGTTTGTAATTGCCGAGATCATACTGACATGGCTCTTCTTGACCACCAAGCTGATCACGGGTTTTTCTCCTTTGGGGGCAAAACCACGGACTCGGTTTGCACCTGTCTGGATGCCTGTTTCATCACCCCAATGAATCTCCGCTTTCTCTGCTTTCGCCCGGGACGCAATAATCGGATAATCCGTCTCCAGCCACTTCTTCACCACCTGCGAACTCTGCTCGTAGGCACGTTTCACCGGCTTCTGCGGGGTGAAGCCCCAGCGCTTGAGATACTCCCCAACCGTCCGGATCGGCATCTCAAGGCGAAACTGATGTTTGATCAAAAGCCTTACGGCGTCTCGTGTCCACAGGGCAAAGGGAAGCTTCAACTGGTCCGGAGTCTTGTCAATCAGGGCGCGCTTTACCTGAGCTTCCTGTTCAGCCGTAAGGGTTCGACTATCCCCCAGCCGCCGACCACGTATCCTCAGCTTGATGGCTTTGCTACCCTCCTTCAAGTAGCTTTGCCAAATTCTGCTGGCATGAAATACGCTGATTCCAATTCCCTTAGCCAAAATCTGGTTCTGGATGCCCTGTTTACGAAGACGAATAACTTGCTTTCTGATCTCATATTGCGTCTTAGGACTGTGTGTGCGTGCATCGATCTTTTCCATGATCACTGCATATCACATAACTACCAATATTGCTATATTATATTGCCGAGGTAATAATTATACTGGTGTATCAATAAATATTTAAGGCAATGAAAATTACAATATGAAAGGATGGCTGTATGTTAATAATGTTCGATACTCTCTTTCAAGAAGGAACGAATGTGTAAATCTACAGAAAAACTGTGATGAAAACTTGTATGGCGTTGCCATGTTTACCTTTTATTTATTAATCTTTTCGTCGTCAGAGTAAACTGGTTGGCAGTCAATGCACAATCGCTTGCCGTTTTCTACAATATCGGCTGTGATGTATCGAAACGCCC
>CAITLA010000018.1 GCA_903893135.1 uncultured Syntrophaceae bacterium
GCACAGAGGCCTGTCAAAGAACCATAGGCAGAACTACTTTGCTTGGTACATTAATTTTAAAAATGGCAACTAATTACCAACACGTTACCTATATATATACCCATATCGACCCCTCCCTTGTCATTCCCGACTTGATCGGGAATCCAGTCCTTCCGTCATTGCGAGGGCGCAGCCCGCGGCAATCCCTGTTCCTTTTTCCTTTTTCCTTTTGCACTTTACCTTATAACTTATCCTGTCATTCCCGCCCCCCCATTTGTCATTCCCGACTCGATCGGGAATCTCTAAGATCACAAATTGTGACCTTAAAAAAAGGGAGGGCGCATCACGTGGCGATGAACCGTCGGAGAATAATCATCCCTTCTTGTAGAGCGGAGACATATTTCTTAAGAAGGCCACGCTTTTCCTGAGGGCCTCGAATGCTTTGTCGATATCTTCCACCGTGATGTCGATGCCATAGGAAAACACAAGGGTCCCCTGAGCTGTAGCGTGATCGATACCGGTTGCGATTAAGACATGGGATGTCCTGAGAGAGCCCGAGGCACACGCGGAACGGGTGGAGATGCTCACTCCTTCCTCGTCAAGCATCATCATCATA
This sequence comes from uncultured Syntrophaceae bacterium, assembly GCA_903893135.1. GTDB lineage: Bacteria > Desulfobacterota > Syntrophia > Syntrophales > UBA2185 > Fen-1135. The sequence continues at coordinate 596 of CAITLA010000018.1, forward strand.
GACTCGCCTTCGATATACTCCACGGAGAAAGACACGAGACCAGGCATACTCTTTTCAGGGTGCCCGTTGAGAACTATCTTATCAATGGTACCCAAACGATCCATGACTGCCTTCTTCAATTTCAACAGGTGCTCTGTCCGCCGGGGCATTTCAACGCGGGCAAGTTCCGCCGCTTTGCCCATCCCGACGACGCCAAGCATATTAGGGGTTCCCGCCCTCCGGTTATTCTCCTGCACCCCGCCATCGATTAATGGCAGCAACCTTGTTTTCTCTCTTATATAGAGTGCCCCGATACCCGCGGGTCCGTAGAACTGGTTTGCGGCGATGCTCATCAGGTCAACACCCATCTCGTCAACATCTACGGGTATATTGCCGCAGGACACCACTGCATCTGTGTGAAAGGTCACTTCTCTTGCCTTCGCGATCCTCCCTATTTCGGCAATTGGTTCAATCGTACCTATCTCATTGTTGGCGTGCATGATTGAGATAAGGATCGTATCCTCTCTGATCGCCTTTTCTACATCTGCCGGGTTCACTATGCCATACTTGTCCACTGAGACTGAAGTCACGTTGTAACCCATTTGGGAGAGCATCCTGATAGGTCTTGCAACTGACTGATGTTCAATATTCGACGTGATGATGTGCTTCCCCTTTTTGGCCTTTGCAAAGGCCACACCTTTTATGGCGTGGTTATTTGATTCTGTTCCGCATGAAGTGAATACGATCTCCTGCGGATCTGCATTGATGAGCTGGGCGACCTTGGCGCGTGCGTCTTCCAGGATCTCCATGGCCGCGTCTCCGATGCTGTGCTGGCTCACGGGGTTCCCAAAACCGTCCTTCTGTATATAATCTATGATAGCCTCTTTAACCTGAGGATGGAGCGGATTGCCGGAAATATGGTCCAAATAGATGGCCTTCATTCTTTCTTTGCTCCTTTCAGGATGGGGAAATCAGTGCGCTCTAACGTGGGCTTTCCACAACGCGTGCAGAGTGGAGCAGGCTCCGGTAATCCGGTATCGCAGTAAGGGCAGTAACACTTTTCTTTTCCTTCCCTTTCACCGATGTGCTCTACTTTTACGACTTCTCTTGACTCCCTGACTTTGCCCTCTTTGCGCTCATAGTAATTCGTAATGGCTTTATGCAAAGCATCCGCCCCCAGGTTTGAACAGTGGAGCTTGTTCTTCGGAAGGCCGCCAAGGCTTTTTGCGACAGACTCTTCGGTAATCTGCATGGCTTCTTCCAGAGTCTTTCCTCTTGCCATTTCAGTCACCATGCTTGAGACAGCAATCGCCGCCCCGCAGCCGAATGTGTTGAACTTTATGTCGTCAATGCGGTCATCCTTGACTTTAATAGTAATCGTCATCATATCGCCGCATATCGGGTTTCCCACTTCACCCGTGCCATCAGGGTTTTCAATCGTGCCAACATTCCGAGGCTTCTTAAAATGATCCATTACCACTTCCGAATATTGCATGGCTAACCTCCTTTGACTCAGCTTTATAAATATAAATATAATACATTTTGTCAGTTTTACAAGTGGTTTAAATTCCTGTACCGTGTAAAGCGTAGCCATGCTTCGTGAAACGTGTCTCGTTTCCCCCATTTGTCATTCCCGCGAAAGCGGGAATCCAGTCCTTCCGTCATTGCGAGGGCGCAGCCCGTGGCAATCCCTGTTCCTTTTTCCTTTTGCACTTTACCTTATAACTTATCCTGTCCTTCCCACCCCCCACCTTGTCATTCCCGACTTGATCGGGAATCCAGTCTTCACACTGCATCAAAACATTTGAGGTTATTTAAGAAAGTGTGTATAGTTTCTTAGTTGAAACTGAAGACAACTTGAAGTGCCAAATTGGAATATCAAGTTTTTTGGGACTGAGATATGAAAGATAAATACTCTATTATTCCCATGGAGCGGATTGAACGTGCAATCCTTCTCATTCGCGGTCAAAAAGTAATGCTGGACGCCGATCTGGCAGCCCTTTATGGTGTCACAACCAAACGCCTCAATGAGCAGGTTAAGCGGAACCGCGATCGTTTCCCCGAAGATTTCATGTTTCAGCTTACCGACGAGGAAAAGGAGAAGGTGGTCGCAAATTGCGACCACCTCAAGAAGTTAAAATTTTCCCCTTCTCTGCCCTACGCATTTACAGAGCACGGAGCGGTCATGCTCGCCTCTATCTTAAATAGCGCTGTCGCCGTAGATGTAAGTATTCAGGTGGTGAGGACCTTTAACCGCCTGCGAAAATATGTAGCGCACCATAAAGCCCTGGCTCAGAAACTGGATGCCCTGGAGAAGAACTACGACGCTCAATTCAAGGCTGTCTTCGATGCAATTCGTAAGTTGATGACACCGCCGGACAAACCACGTCGGCGAATTGGTTATTAGGCCCTCATGCCCATTGGGGCATTCCCGCCCCCATCTTTGTCATTCCCGCGCAGGCGGGAATCCAGTCCTTCCGTCATTGCGAGGGCGCAGCCCGTGGCAATCTTTGTTCCTTTTTCCTTTTTCCTTTTGCACTTTACCTTATAACTTATCCTGTCATTCCCAACTCGATCGGCCTGCCCCGTACTTGATACGGGGGAAATCCAGTTTCTTAAATCCTAGATTCCCGCCCATTTAATCATTGACAGAGCGGTATTTTGTAATTATAAAGTAATTATGGCTGGTAACAATATATCCTTCGCTTGGGACCCTAAGAAAGCTCATTCGAATCAGAAGAAGCATGCCATTTCTTTTACAGAAGCCCAAACGGTTTTCCTGGATGAGAATGCGCTATTGATTGCTGATCCGGATCACTCCCAAGAAGAGGACCGATTCATTCTCCTCGGCTGCAGCTCAAAGTCTCGCGTTTTGATTGTATGTTATTCGGCATAGGGCGATGCGATGAGGATCATTTCCGCCCGCAAGGCAACTCGATCAGAAAGAAAACAGTATCAAGAAAGGCAATCAAAATGAGAAAAGAATACGATTTTTCAAAGGCTAAAAAGAATCCATATGCAAAACGACTTAAGCTACAGGTTACGATACGTCTCGATAAAGGCACGATTGAGTATTTCAAGGGAATTGCTCAGGATGCAGGAATGCCTTATCAGACTTTAATTAATTTGTATTTAAGTGATTGCGCAAAGGCAAAGCGAAAACCATCGATTCAGTGGAAAACTGCTGCAGTTAGCTGACCACTTGTTGGAGGGAAAACCCAAGAATAATCCCCTGCCCTGTTGTCATTCCCGCCTTCCCCCTCTGTCATTGCGAGGGCGCAGCCCGCGGCAATCTTCCCCCCTTTAAATGTAGTGTGTACCTTTAGGTGCGCTATATTGGCAAGACTAAAGCCTGGCACTACACTACGCTATGATAAGAGGAAGAGAAGCAGCCCCTAAATTTTCTTGCATCATGCACCCATAAAGGGTACAATCGCACCCGTTATGAGTACAATGCCTGGAACCGATCAGCTTGCGACAACCCTTTTTGGCAAGACGCGCCGGACTGTACTTGCCCTGCTTTATAGCCATGTGGATGAGAGCTTTTATCTGCGGCAGCTCACCCGCACGGCTGGCGCCGGTATGGGTGCCGTACAAAGGGAACTAAAGGCGCTTGTCGAAGCAGGTATCATCAACCGGAATGTTCAGGGCCGTCAGACATATTTCCAGGCAAACCATCAGAGCCCTGTATTTGAAGAACTCAAAAGCCTAATCATTAAAACAGTGGGGGTAGGTGATGTTCTGCGGGCAGCCCTGGCGCCTTTGGCCGAGCGCATTGATGTGGCTTTTATTTATGGTTCTATTGCGCGTGGCGCAGAGCGAAAGGGTAGCGATGTTGATATATTAATCGTGGGAGATGTAACTTTTGCTGAAATCGTCTCGGCGTTAAGCCGTGTCGAGGAGACCCTGCGTCGCGAAATCAATCCCACTATCTATCCTCGTACTGAGTTTCTCACAAAAGTGCGAGCAGGACATCACTTTGTCAGTACTGTCTTGCATGGCGATAAGATATTCTTGATTGGAGATCAAGATGGGCTTAAAAAACTGGTTAAAAAGCAACTGGCTGGTAGAACACAAAAGCAGCCCTCAAGAAATAGATGATCTTCTCAAGGCTGCTGATCGTGACTTGGTAACCTCTAAAGTGGCGGGATTAGATCCTGACTGGAGGTTAAATATTGCCTACAGTGCCGCACTGCATTCAGCAACCGCAGCGCTGGCAGCGGAAGGCTACAGAGCCACCCGCGAATCCCATCATTTCAGAACCATCCAATCACTTGCCTATACAATCAAGGCGGATTCTAAGCTAATTGCTCAACTGGATAGTTTTAGGAAAAAAAGAAACATTGGAACTTATGAGATTGCCGGTGCAGTATCCGAGCAGGAAGCTCGTGAGATGGTCTCTCTTGCCATAGAACTTCTTAGAAAAGTCGACGATTGGCTCCGAGATAAACACCCTCAACTGTCCAGGAACAAAAGCTGATACTTTACCCCACACTCCATTCCCACATTTCCTGTCCTTCCCGCCCCCACCCTTGTCATTCCCGACTCGATCGGGAATCCAGCCCCACTGTCATTGCGCGTGCCGCAGACCCGACTTCGCCCAGCGTGGCGGCGAATTTACCATCACCCTCTGGCGCGATTGGCTAACAGAAGCGGCGCTGGCGAAGCTTGGCTTGAGCGAGCGACAGATGAAAGCCATTGTGCATGTGAAAGTGCATGGACGGATTACAAATAAAGATCTTCGTGAGCTAACAGGGGTGATCATTCGCACGGCCTCGCGTGACCTCGAAGATCTGGTTTCAAAAGGAGTCTTGAGTAAAGTCGGAATAACCGGTCGTAGTGCCTACTATGTCTTGGCTCGTAAACAGGACGTAAAGAGGACAAACAGGACATTCGACTCCCTGAGATGAAAATGGGTCACAAAGGGGCCAAAGACTTAAAGCGCTCATGAAGAATTAAAAAATTACCGCACGGAAGGGCGTCTTAAATGTCTCGGACGCGGCCCAGGCGCCCTATGGCGGGGACGGAAAAGGGGTAATATCCTTAAAAAGGGGCAATAACGAGGGTAATAGGATAACCCGTCACAATCTGTGACTGGTTTACAGAAGCATCGTGATTCCCGATATCAGCCTGATACAACTTGCGGCAATAACTACACGCTTGTGAGTAAGCGCCAATTTGACACCCCCAAAGTCATTCCCGCCTTCCCTCTTGTCATTGCGAGGCGCACAGTGCCGTGGCAATCCCTGTTCCTTTTTCCTTTTTCCTTTTTCCTTTTGCACTTTACCTTATAACTTATCCTGTCCTTCCCGCCCCCCACCTTGTCATTCCCGACTCGATAAGCCTGCCCCGTACTTGATACGGGGGGAATCCAGCCCCACAATCATTACACGCATACGCATAGAAAGGCATGGTCGACTCGGCTCTGCCTTTTCTTGTTGCACATTTCTGCCAAATCTTTAAGAAACAACTTTGAATGAGTACTAGGTCGTGCGTCAGACTAATATTACATTTTAACTGAGTGTATTTAAGAATATGTGCGAAA
>CAITLA010000019.1 GCA_903893135.1 uncultured Syntrophaceae bacterium
ACCGTAAAAACTTTCCCTGCCGGACTGGTAATGCCAGCCCAGGTGGGTGAAGCAATTTGCACACACAGCGATGCACCAGGTGAATCCCGCAAACCACGTAGCCTCGTACGTGGGGATGCCGTAGATGAAACATCCCCATGCCCTCGAAAAGCAGCCGATATGGAATGTAATTCCAAGAGGATTCGTAAATATATGTGCGTGTTGACCGTTTACGGCAATGCTATATTCAACAGTTGTGATCTCGTTTCTACAGTTCTTACAAATGATTGACCCTTTCTTTTTTTCTGTTTCCGTTTCCTGCAATATTTTCGAGCAAACTGCCTCGATTTGCTCGTCCGAAGATTCCTTGAGTGTCAACGGACGGCCTGTGTGATATGAATGTATATCGTTGCTTGCGGGAAAAATCATATTCAGGAAAATTCCTGTACCCCGGAGCGTTGGTTCATGTTTCTTAATTGAACCACTTTGTCTTATTTTACTTGATTTGGCGTTCTAAAGCAAATTACCAAAAGAGCCGATTATTGTTAAGAGGTGTCTGTGAGTGATGCCAGGAATTAAAAGAAGAGCCGAATTTAAAGTAGCGATAATTATTTTTCTGATTCTAAGCATATCACTGCCCGTTCATTCTGCTGATATCTACAGATGGGTTGATAAAGAAGGGGTAGTGCACTTCTCGGATGATCAACCGCAAGGTGTCAACGAGACTAAACGGCTGAAGGTGGAAGATTCGGCGCCAAGGGAAGAAGTCCCTGTCGTGAAACTGGAAGTGCCCGAAGAAAATGTCACTACTCCACAACCAAAGCCAAGAAAAGAATCGGGCAGGATAACTTCCAGAACGCAACAGAAGTTGCAGAATTTTCCCCTGGTCTTACAGAAGCGCAATTGGTGTGCCTTTGCCAGCATGGAAATGGTTTTTAAGTATTACGGCTTCGATGTTGATCAGGATGCGATTTACAAGAATTTAAATGCGCGAAGGAGAAGTACCGTGAGGGAAGGAGAAGGGCTCGATACAAGATCAGTAGCCCGCTTCATGAGCAGGGCGGGACTTAATGTTGATTACCATGAAGAGGGCGATCTGGAAGCCGTAAAAAGTTATATTGATAAAGGCATTCCCGTAATATGCGGGCGTATTGCACCCGGGAAATGGGAAGGTACACGGCACATGGCAGTAATAATAGGGTATGACGATGTATACAAATTAGTCATACTTGCTGACCCCGGCTACGGCCGGGAAATATCAATTACCTATGATCAGTTTATGAATGAGTGGGGAAGGGTCAATAGACCGATGATCGCCGTGTCCAAATGAGGATGGACAAAAACGTCTGAAATAAGAAAGCAGTCGGCCCCTGTGCATCAGATAAAACCCATGGGATTGATTCTCTTGACAAACTTCGCATGCGTGTGTTACGCATCACTCCAACACAGGTAACCCGCAAGGGCGTTAGGGAAGGCGGTGAAAATCCGCCACGGGCCCGCCGCTGTAACCGGGGACGAAAACCGCATCAGCCACTTTCCTTTAAAGGATGGGAAGGCGCGGCGAATAGAAAGATCCGGAAGTCAGAAAACCTGCCTGCAGAAAAAAGATAGATTTGGCCTGTGCGCGGTACAGGCAAAGCTGAGTTCACCGTAGATGAAAAACGGCATCCACGGATCAATAAAATGGTTCGTGGATTTTTTATTCTTATGGCAGGAAAATTATTGCTCATGAGACACGGAGATATCGGTGAACAGTATTAAGACCAGTTTATGTGGACTGAATGAAATAGGGCAGGTGGAGTAAGAGGTAGAATAGGATGGCAAAGATCATTTTCATAACAGGGGGCAGCAGGAGCGGTAAAAGCATGTACGCCCAGCGTATCGCCGAATCTATTTCCGGCGCCCGGACGTATATAGCAACCTGTCCCGTCATCGATAAGGAAATGGAAGACCGCATACGCAAGCACAAAGAAGCCCGTCAATCCACATCCTGGCAAACTATCGAAGAGGTGACAGACCTTGCCGGCGCCCTCCGCAGGTCAAAGGGAAGCGAGGTGATCCTCGTTGACTGCCTTACCTTATGGATCAATAATCTCATGTATGAAGCGGAGCAAGAAAAGCAACATCTCAACGAAGATATGATTGGCTCACGGTGCGAGGATGTCCTTGGAGTCTGTAGCGAACTTACCGGCACGGTTATTTTTGTGACCAATGAAGTGGGCATGGGCATCGTGCCCGAAAATCCCAGCTCCCGGCTGTTCCGGGATCTTGCAGGGCGATGCAATCAGCGCATGGCGAATCACTCAGACATTGTCATTTTAATGGTAAGCGGACTTCCCCTATATATTAAAGGAAAGAAAATCTTATGAACTTGCTGGAATCGACGATTAAAGAGATAGTCCCCCAGGACGTGGATGCCCGTGCCCAAGCGAGGGCAAGGCTTGAACAGCTCACTATGCCGCACTGGGCCTTGGGCCGTTTGATGGACCTGGCCGAAGAATTGGCGGGGATGACGGGTTCCATGAGGCCGCCCGTAGGCCGAAAGACTGTGGTCACCATGGCGGGTGATCATGGAATTGTTGCAGCGGGTGTAAGCAAATACCCGCAGGAAGTGACGGTTCAGATGGTGTACAACTTTGTACGGGGCGGCGCAGGCATCAATGCCCTGGCAAAGCTTGTCGGTGCACAGGTTGTGGTTGTCGATATGGGTGTAGCCGGTGACCTGAGTGCGCTCGTCAAATCGGGGAAGATCATTTCCAAACGGACGGGAGCGGGTACAAGAAATATGGCCACCGGACCAGCCATGTCCCGGAATGAGGCAATTCGCTCCCTCGAAGGGGGAATTGAGGTGGCCCTCGAACTGGGGCCATCGACGGATATCTTCGGTACGGGTGATATGGGGATCGGCAACACTTCGCCCAGCGCCGCCATCATTGCCGTATTCAGCGGGTCACCGCTTGCCGAGATTGTAGGCCGTGGTACAGGCATTGATGATGCGCAGCTTGTGCATAAGAATGCGATGATCGAACAGGCCCTGGAGATGAACAGGCCCGACCCAGGTGACGCCCTTGATGTCCTCGCAAAGATCGGGGGATTTGAGATCGGCGGGATAGCCGGCTTAATCCTGGGCGCTGCCTACATGAGAAAGCCCGTCCTCGTGGATGGATTCATCTCCACTGCCGGCGC
>CAITLA010000020.1 GCA_903893135.1 uncultured Syntrophaceae bacterium
CAGTCTGAGGGATCGTTAATGCCCGAGGCATCTCTCGGAAGCCAGAACCCCTGCTTCATATCGTCCAGCCAGTATCCGTGACCTGCGTAGAAAATCAATAGATTATCCCTTTCGGTCAGCTTATTCTTCAAGACCTGTAAGGTCTTATATATTGTCCTTCTGTCAGGATTCACAAGAGTGATAATATTCTCCCTATCAAACGTATATCCCGATACAAGAATGTCTCCCAACCCTCGCGCATCAGAAATCGCAAAGTCCAGCTTGCCTACTTCCCCGCTGTCATAGTCCTGTACGGCGATCAATAATGCATAATACTTTGCAGAAGCAATTTCCGTGTAAACCGGACCTTCCTCCGTCCTCGCCACTGCGACTCGTCCAGATTCACGGTTTACGGCAAACTGTTTCGTTGATTTATTCTCCAGCACATCGCTGGCCATGACCGTAATGGTGTTCTGACCGACTTTCAGCGGTATGACCGTGGAAAAGCGGCCTTGCTCGTCCAGCTCCGCATCCTGGCCATTGACCGAAACATCCATGATACCCGCCTTGCTTTCGGCGATTCCTGTAACGGTAATGTTCATCCTCTTCGCAACAACGGACACGGCTCGTGTTATATCCGGCGCAGTGATTGTAATCTTCGGAGGCACACTTTCCGCTTTCGCCACGGCTGTCTTTCCCGCTTCGCGGTTCACGGCAAACTGTCTGGTTGCCTTGTTCTTGAATACATCGATGGCTGTAACGGTAACCTTGTTTTGACCGACCTTTAGAGGAACGACTGAAGAAAAACGACCCTGTTCACCGAGCTCTGCCTGCTGGCCATTGACCAGGACATCTATGACGCCCGCGTTGCTCTCCGCTAATCCTGTAATGGTGATATATGTTCTTTTCGCCGCAACAGACACAGCGCTAGATATATCCGGCGTAGTGATTGTAATCTTGGGAGGTATCTTTTCCGATACATCCGGCTTCGGAGGCTCAGGTGCTGCCTGGGGCGGGGATATGGGCGGAGCAGGCTTTGCCTGTGTAAGCTCGGGCAATATGCTTATAACTTTTGGGGGTGCCTCTTCTGATTTAACCGGCTTTGCAGGTTCTGGTTTTGCTTTGGGAGGTGCTGTAGCTATAATGGTACTCTCTATTTGCCTGGGCTTTTCTTTGGGTGCAGGCCCTTGCGGAGGAGCAGGTGCTGAGGCAACCGCCGTCATGCCAGATTCTCTCGCTATCTTCCATTGCCGGAGTGCATAAATCCCATCAAGAAACAACCGTGCGTCCTCTTCCGATTTCCAGTAAATCGAATTCATAGCGTAGAGATTAGTAGCACCACCACCCAAATTTCCATCTGCTTGAAAGTTAACTCTTACTTGAAAGGCGGCTCCAACTTTCCTTACCTCGTGAAATATATCACCATAACCAGCCGTGAACATACCGCTTCTCAATCCTTCTGAAAACTTTACTACTACTTCATTTCGAGCGAAATACATACTTTCAATTCCTCTGCGTGGCACTATTAGGCTCAGGGTAAGCTCAACAGCATCCCTCGCTTCCAACTCCCCCATCTTGGGAGGTGAATCGGGATTAACACGATAAACGACCGGAGTGCATCCTGCTGTGAGGATTGAAGCGAAAAGACAGACGAGGATCAATGAAATTTTCATTCGTGAAAAAAATGATGCCAGGCCGGGACTATATAGGATGACACACAAACGATGCTTCATTATCGAAATCACTCCCGTGACTTAATGAGGGCACATTTTTGTGACGTTCAAGACCGAGATTTGTTCTACATATGTGTCTGATTGCGTAATGATAAATGACAACCTGATCGAAATCAAGGGAAATATGGCAATCTTCAGGATTTCCGTATGAGTTGGTGTCATATGAGCAAACAGTTGAAGATTTCCGACTTCTAATCTTGTCTCAAATTCTTAGCAAGGATTACCATTTGAAAGAAAGTATGCCAGTCAAAATTGCCGGACGCTTGATAACAGGAAGAACAGAGCGGTTTTGCCACCTACAAGTCCACAGCGACTTTTGATGATGGACAACAACGATTACAGATAGAAATCATCGATGGTGTAGCGGAGTAATAGTGGGGTGGGACGGTACATGAGGTCTTATTCGAACAAGCCGAAAATTGAAGTGATCCATGATGGCCTTGATGCTTAAACTAATGACCCGCATCGTACCTTTACACATGGGACATATCAATGGATCTACTTCATATATCTTTTATCTTTTTGAGTGACTCTCGCCCCGTTTTTACTGAAGGCTTTATTGTTTCCGCTGTTTCGATAAAGGATGGAATGGCGTTGTCTATTTCTTTTGCTTTCTGCTGTACACGTGCGACGTTGCTGTAATAGCCGTAATATCAGCACTGTCAGCCGTCCTCTACCGTGGCCCGATAGAAGGATTTAAGAGTGTTCCTTTTCCCCTCTCCACGATTTCCCCATGCAGCCTGTTCTTCCTCCGCACTTTACTACTTACCCATAATGTTTCTTTTGTCTTGACTCGATAAAGCAATTGCCCGATTGTAAACTTTTACAAGCATTGCTCTTATATTTGAATCTGTTTGCTGGAACTGAAAGTTGAAAACTATGCCAAGACAGTATCCCTCGTCGGACGCTTTCTGAGCATAAGTATTAAAGAAACTTTTGAAACAATTTCTTCAATAAAACTCAGAATATAATTGTGAGGTGAAGAATATGAGGAGTCAGGTATATTTTGTAAAAGTGGCGGATGCCGACAACATTAGCGAAGTCAACGCTAATCTTAATTTACTATTTGCAAAGAGCGATATACTGGCCTTTCTCAGGGGGATACAAAGGGCGGTCGTGAAACTGCACTTCGGCGAAGAAGGCACTACAGGATACGTAAGACCCGAACATCTGCTCCTCATCTGTGATGAGATAGTTAAAATGGGAACCACACCTTTCCTGTCGGATGCAAATACCCTTTACCGTGGAAAACGACTCAACTCAAAGGACCATCTCGGCGTTGCCATGTCCCATGGCTTTACAAAACAGGCGGTGGGTGCAGACATCTTTATCCCTGACGATACAAAAAAAGAGGATGTTGCAGAGGTTCAGATCAATCAAAGGTATATTAAAACAGCCAAGATAGGACGGTGCTACATTGGGGCCGAAGGCCTGTTAGCGGTAACACATTTTAAGGGTCACGGGCTGACAGGGTTTGGCGGAGCGCTGAAGAACATCGGCATGGGCTGTGCGACGCGAGCAGGAAAGCTGGCACAGCACAATGATGCAGCCCCTGTCTTTTACGAGGATAAATGCATCGGCTGCGGTGATTGCGAGGATGTCTGCCCTGTAGATGCAATACGTGTGGAAGAAGATAAAGCGGTGCTTAACAAGGACAAATGTATAGGTTGCGCAAGCTGTGTGGCAGCCTGTCTTAACTTTGCGCTCTTTGTTGATTTTGAGGCAGGTGATGATGTCCAGAGGAAAATGGTCGAATACGCCTTTGCCATACTGAAGGATAAAAAAGGCAAGTCCGGTTTTCTGAATTTTGCCGTGCGGATAAATAAAGAGTGCGACTGCTGGGCCTATGAAAATTCGCGTATTGCACCGGACGTTGGGATTCTTGCATCGCTGGATCCTGTAGCCATAGATAAGGCCAGCCTTGATCTTGTGAATGCGTCCTGTGGCAAAGAGATCTTCAAGGAGGCTCATCCCCAGCAAAACCCCTTGCTGCAACTTGAGTATGCCCAAATGCTCGGTCTGGGAAGTATGGATTATGAACTGATAAGGGTCTGATAAAATTAACAGGAATCAACAACAGCCACGACCCATGAAGGCTATATAGAACACCATAGCCTCGGCAAAGGAGGGTGAACTCTGTATTTGTCAACCATAGAATTGATAATTGATAAGAGATTCCTTTTATTGCTGGTCAATTACTTTTTTCAAGTGACTAAACCCTGAGGCCGCAGTAGGCCAACCGGCGTAAAAAGCAATATGCGTAATCGCAGCCACAAGCTCTTCCTTCGTGAGGCCGTTTTCAAAAGCCTTTCTGAGATGAAATTCGACTTGCTCGATACGATTCAGCGCAACCAGGCACGTGACCGTGATTAAGCTTTTATCGCGCTGCGAGAGCCCGGGACGTTCCCAAATATCACCGAAAAGAAAGTCCCGTGTAAGTTTCGCAAATTCCGGTGCTAATACCGCTAACTCATCTATGGCTTTTTGCTGCTCGTTTTTGTCAGCCATGTTCAGCTCCTTTTTTAGTTTCTTAGTTATCGCACTACAGATCGTCCATCGAGCAATTCATCTCTGAAGAAAAGTGGCGAGACATTATTTCCCTCGCAACTTGCTGAGCCATAAATCGAGAGCTTTATCAACCTCGCCTTTTCTCGCTTGCCGCGGCTTGTATAAGTCAAGACCTTCAAGGACAACGGCATTTTTGGCCTGCTCCTTGAAATGCGGGAAAAATTTCCCGATCCCTCCCTCGTGGGTACAAAAGGCAGAAACTTTCTTGCCAGCAAAATCCGCCTGCCTTAAAAAACTCATTACGGGGGTTGATACAGTGTACCACCACACGGGGCTTCCCACCAATACTAGATCATACGATGACATATCGGGTGGATTTTTCTTCAATGCTGGCAGGTCGCCTGTCTGCAACTCCCTCTTGGCCTCTTCTGTAAGTGCGGAATACTCGGATGGATAGGTCTTCACTGTCTCAATTACAAACAAATCGCCCCCGGTTTTCTTCCGTATCTGTTCCGCAATGTATTTTGTGTTTCCCGTAAGAGAGTAGTAGATGATCAACATTTTTGCCCTCCCAGTGCCCGATGCGTAAGAATGCGTTGACCCCAGATAGGGGAGTAAGGGGATTGCGGCCCCTGCAAGCAGCCCGGCAGCCGTAACTTTCAGAAGGTTCCTCCTGGACAGGCCAGCCTTGTTTGCGTCTTTTGTTTCATTGCTCATGAAAGTACCTCTGTTATCATTCATTTTAATTCTCTGAATCAGCAAAAATCAAGGATGTTTATTGATTTCTGGTTGAAAGGTTGTATACCTATCAAAATTACCTGATGCTTGACTTCAGGAAGTTGTTAATAAAATTCAACTACTCTCCAAAACAAGAAAGGATGGGTAATTGTTCCCACCCTCTCTTGATAGTTTATAACTATAATTACTTCACGGAATCTTTTAATGCCTTACCGGCGGTAAATTTGGGAACCTTCTTAGCCGCAATCTTGATCGGCTTGCCGGTCTGTGGATTTCTTCCCGTTCTGGCAGATCTTTTCACAACAGAAAAAGTTCCAAACCCGATGAGAGTTACCTTGTCACCCTTTTTAAGCGCTTTCTTGATCGTTTCAAGGAATGCCTTTACTGCCTTTTCAGCTTCCGCCTTGCTACAGGTAGTTTTTGCAACCTCATTGATGATATCCGCTTTGTTCATTCCGTCTCCTCCTTTATTGATATTTATGATCTGCCAAAGGCAGTAACTCGCTGTGATAGTATACTTTCTATAAGAACTCTACAATAAAAAAGGCGTCAGACAATTAATATTAAAGCCCCTATAATCAGTTTTTACAGCTTGCGAACATTCTCAGCAGCAGGACCCTTAGCGCCTTGGACAACATCGAAACTGACACGATCACCCTCAGCCAGCGATTTAAAGCCTTCTCCCTGGATCGCGGAATGATGTACGAATAGGTCCTTGCCACCGTCCTGCTCGATAAAACCAAATCCCTTTGAATCATTAAACCATTTAACTTTTCCTTCTGGCATCTTTAATCAATCCTCCTTTGTGTTGGGTTTATCCGTGGAACCATTTGTAATATCGAAACAAGTATGAATAATTCTTTCTGGAAATGCAAGATTATTCCCTGTTCACCATCATATACTGTTTGCCATTTGAAATGATAAAGTTTTCACGACTCTGCTGGATTGTGGATAACAAGGAAGAAAGAAATCCGTTAAACCATCTCCAGACGGTAAGATGGCAGTCCTGTTGTCTCAGATTCTTCCAAAAATTTTCAGCGACGACTTCTGATGTACGCAGATCGTGCATGGGAGGACCGGGGGGGATTTTTTACCAGGGTGAGTAATATGAAGAAACTTCCCATAAAGAGGCTCCATGGCCCCCCATGTTGCGATTTCCGGGTAATACCGGGGGGGCTGGGAAAGCATTCTTTTTCCCCTGGGCAGGCACGATCACCTGACAGAGTAAAAAATGACCGCAAGAAATAATAATAGTGGTAAAATAGTCAGCGTCTCTATACTGTGACATCCTTACTAATACGAAAACGGCAACAGACAACGAAAAAGGAAATGCTTTGAGGCAAAATATACCGGATAGGCAGGCGCTTATTCTCTTACTTGAGGATTTACTAAGAAAATACCCTCCCGCTCCTCTATCACTTGAGATTAGTCCTCGATTACTTGAGATCAGCAGCAATACCATTAAAGCATACAAAATACTTAACGACGAATATTTAGAACTCCTCCTTTCCGATTCATTCATCAGAATTTATTTACCTCATAAAACGGCTTCACAGATCGCGGATGAAATTTTATCTCCAGAAACACGGGGCAAAAAAAGAAAGCAAGCACCACATCACATCCGGTTCCCATGAGGCATGAAGATATTTTTTGTAAACACTTCCCTTTTCACGGTGGGAATATATGAAGAAGGATTTTTTGTTTCAATTGAATTTTAGCCACAAAATGCGAGGTGTGGTGCCGATATTCGTGCTGGACGTGAATTGTGTTTATTATGGATTGAAGTCCTGCATTTTAGTCGAGGTTGACGTTTTGTGGATAACAGGAAGCATGTGTTAACTATCGTTATTCACATGAACACTGAGGCAAGAGCATATCATTACTGGCAATAATGGCACGTAATATGTCGGAAACGACCTCCTTGTGTTCCGCCATCACGAGCTTGATCTTCCTGTCTTTGCCGGCGATTAAATTACCCAAAGTGCTGCCGTCGATATCTAGGAGACACCCTATCAGTCTGGGGGCGTGCGCCTGCAGGAGTTGTTCAATATGCCGGTAAAGACGCTCGGCCCCATCGTTGGAGAATAAAAGCAGCCTTGAAACACGATCTCCATAGGGGGCGCCTTGGCGTTCCCGGACATTCGCAATCCCTTTTCTTTCGTTTTCCAGCTTATCAAAGATCGCTTCGAATCCGCATCGAATCTGCCCCTTGAGCCTGGCCTTCTGGAGCGCTTTTTTCAGCGGGTCACTCATCATGATCATTGAAACATCAATGTGACCACCTGGCCAGAGCTTTACAGTGTGGGCCATCAACGCCTGACGGATGGTCTCGGCAATGTCATCGGCTTCCAGTTGTCGGGGAAACCGGATATCTGAAAGGTTCATATCATGTATGTCTCATTAGGATGCAGTGTCTGGGAAAATCATTCCTGATAAATCTTTTGCATTGTTTCGTACAGGTAATCACGATAGGCCCTGCGCCGCTTCATTTCATCGCGGTAGCCGCCTTCAAGAGCCTTCTTGTTTTCCTTGAGCTCCACGAACTCTTCGTCTTCTTCCCTGATCGCTTTCATCTTCTCTTTGAGGGCGTCTATCTTGTCTTTTATGTTCTCCTCTTTATGTTTGATCTGCGAAGCGAGCTCAGAGATTTGTTCATCCTCCTTTTTGACTTTCTTCATGGCTTTAAGATCATTCTCTTCCTGGATGAAGCGTTTGACGATCTCATCTTTGCTCATTTTATTTACTTCTTGAATAAACTCATACGGAACTGCCGCCTTTTTCTTCCTATTTCTTTTTGCCATATGTTCTCCCTGAATTCTCTCGCCGCCGGTCCTGTTACCATTGGCACAATCACTTTCGGCTATTTCTTCGCTGCGTGCATATCATAATTGTTGAGAAAATGCCGATAAATTATTACCGCGTATCCTGTCTTCGACGTTGCTTATCGCTTACACATGACACAATGATGCAATGTCGTCTTTACGTCTGCTGTCAAGGTAAGCCAGCTTTGTGGCGCAATGAAGGGAGTTCTCGACTCGATTGGATTGATTAAATCAATGGAAGGTCAATTCGACTGCGGCCTTTTTCTGCGGCGTTGCCTTGCAGAAGGCCGGGTATCACTCTACTAAACACCGAGGTAGGCTGTCCGGACGTGTTCGTTGTTGAGCAACTCTGCACCTGTCCCCTGAAGGGCTATCTTTCCATTTTCCAGGACATAAGCCCGGTCGGCAATGGCGAGCGTCTGTTTTACGTTCTGTTCTACGATCAGTATTGTTGTTCCTTCTTCCTTTATTTTTTTTATAACACCGAATATTTCCTTCACAAGGATGGGAGAAAGACCAAGGGACGGTTCGTCAAACATCTGCAGTTTTGGCTTTGACATGAGTCCCCTTCCGATGGCAAGCATCTGCTGCTCACCTCCGCTTAATGTTCCCGCAAGTTGTCTCCTCCTCTCAAGAAGCCTCGGAAACAGTTCGAACACCAATTGTTTGGTTATTTCACGCTCCTTTTTTGCTTCCCCTTTTAAAGAACCCATGTCGAGATTTTCTTCCACGGACATTTCTACAAAAAGCCTTCGCGCCTCCGGCACATGGGCTATTCCCAGTTCGATTAACCTATAAGGTTCCACCTTATGAATAGGTATATCATTAAAAAGTATCCCGCCATTCCTGGGTCTCAGGATGCCGGATATTGTTTTCAGGGTCGTTGACTTTCCTGCCCCATTCGCACCGATGAGAGCGACAATCTCGCCCTGCTTTACATCAAAAGAAATATCCCAGATTACCTGGACATCACCATAAAAAACATCAATGTTCTTGATCTCAAGCATTGTGTTCCTCTCCCAGGTAAGCTTCAATCACAACGGGATTATGACCAATTTCTGAAGGGGTACCTTCCGCTATTTTTTGACCATAGTTCAGTACGACAATTCTGTCGGAGACATCCATGATGACCCTCATATGATGTTCGATGATCAGGATGGTTATCCCCCTTTCTGTCCTTATCCTTTTTACAATATCGATCTGCTCATTAATCTCTGTCGGGTTAAGTCCTGCAAAAGCTTCGTCGAGCAGGATAATCTCAGGCTGTGTGGCAAGGGCGCGGGCAATCTCGAGCCTTTTTCTTTTACCAAGGGGCAGGCTTTTTGAAAGAACGTTAATGTCATCATATAGGCTGGTAAACTTCAGCACTTCAAGGGACACTTCTTGCGCTTCTGTTTTGCTCTTGGCCCTTATGAAAGCGGAAGCTATCACATTATCAAGAGTGGTCATTCTCTGTAACGGTCTTACCACCTGAAAAGTTCTTGCCACACCCAGCTTGCACAATACATGGGGTCTCAGGTTTGTAACCCTTTTCCCTTTTAAGTACACATCGCCTTTTGTAGGATGGTAAAATCCGTTGATCACATTAAACAAAGTTGTTTTTCCCGCGCCGTTCGGGCCGATGAGACCAAGTATCTCACCTTTATTCAGTACAAGGGAAACGTCTGCGACGGCGGCAAGTCCGCCAAATCGCATGGTAACATCTTTCACATCGATGAGACTCATGATGACGCCTCCTTTTTGCGCTTGAAGGGCCTGAGCAATTTACGGAAATCACCGACAATGCCATTTGGCAAGAACAAGATAATTAATATGAGAATGACGCCAAAGACAGTCATGTGTGCGGCCCCTATATACGGGAGAGAGCGTATTTCTTCCGCAAGGAAAACCATGATGACGGCGCCTACAATGGGGCCCCAGTAAGTAGCAGCGCCGCCCACCATAACGACCATCACTGTTGTTATTGAAATGTCATAGAGGGGAAATACGACACCGGGATCAATATAGCCCATGTAGTTCATGAAAAAGGCGCCTGCGATACCGGTGAGGACACCGCTTAAGCAGAGAGAGATTGTTTTATAAAAGGTTGTGTCTATTCCGAGGGACTCCGCAGCGTCCTGATCTTCCCTTATTGCCACAAAATAATATCCGAGTTTGGATTCCATGACTGTCTTAATAAGGATAAATGTTCCCGCAGCAATGAAGAGTATGATGTAGAAGAACCAGGTCTTTTCAACCCATGTCCTTTCCCTTATCATTATTCCCATGTTCCCCTGGGTGAAATCGACGAGATTTTCTGCGGTAACCCTGCATATCTCGCCTAAGGCGAGGGTGGCAAGAGCAAAATAGGCGCCCCGGAGCCGCAGACAGATATATCCGACAACCAGGGAGAGCGCCGTGAGTATGACAACGCATGCCGGTATGCCCCACCAGGCCGATATTTCTAAATGGTAATAGAGAAGTCCCGCTGTGTACGCGCCAAAGCCGAAGAAGGCAGCATGTCCAAAGGAAACCTGGCCTGTATATCCACCCAGGATGTTCCATGCCATACCGATTACCGACCACATTAAAACCAGGATGAGGATGTGCATGACATATGAACTGAGATCCATGAACGGGACGACGCAAAGGCCGGCAAAGATTATGAGAGGCAGGTGTTTTTTCATTTTCCTAACCTCCTCCTCCTGATGATCGATGCAATCCCTCCAGGTAAAAATATAAGGGCTGCCACGAAAATTGCGAATCTTCCCACAGGCGCCCATCCCATCCCGA
>CAITLA010000021.1 GCA_903893135.1 uncultured Syntrophaceae bacterium
GTTGGGGATACGGTTAATCTGTACTCCCGCATGGAATCCCTTGCCGAACCGGGAACCACCTATGTCTCCGATGATACCTTCAAACTCACAGAAGGCCTGTTCCGTTTTGAGGCCCTGGGCGAAAAAGAGATCAAGGGGAAGGAGAAACCCCTTAAAGTCTACCAGGTCATCGCCCCCAGCAGCAGAAGAACCAGATTCGATGTCAGTGCGGAAAGAGGCCTGACGCCCTTCGTGGGAAGGGAAAGAGAACTGGAACTCCTGTTAGATGGCTTTGAACGATCCAAGGAAGGGAGAGGCCAGGTCATCTCCATCATATCCGATGCAGGTATCGGTAAATCCAGACTCCTCTATGAGTTCCGAAAGTCTGTGACCAACGAATATGTCACCTTTCTTGAAGGACGCTGCTTATCCTACAGCCGCAATGTGGCCTACCACCCTATAGTCGATGTCCTCAAGGCCAACTTCGATATTCAGGATAACGATACTGACCAGGCGATAAGAGAAAAAGTCACGAGATTTTTAAAAGCTATCCGTGTAGATGAAGCAACCACACTTCCCTATCTCCTGGAACTCCTTTCTGTGAAAGAGAGCGGCATTGACAAGATTCCCATGAGTCCGGAAGCCAGAAAGGACAGAACATTAGAATCCCTCAAAAGAATTGTTCTCAAGGGATCAGAGATCCGACCCCTTATCATGGCCGTAGAAGACCTCCATTGGATGGATAGGAGCTCCGAGGATGCCTTCAAGGATCTACTGGAGAGCATTTCAGCAGCCAAGGTATTCCTCATCTTCACCTACAGATCTGAGTTTATCCACACCTGGGGGGGCCGCAGCTATCACAGCCAGGTCACGCTAAACAAACTCTCCAACCGTGAATCTCTCGCTATGATCGAGCATGTCTTTGCTACCAGGAATATAGATCGGAACTTAGAAGATTTGATCCTTCAGAAGGCAGAGGGGATTCCTTTCTTCATTGAGGAGTTCATAAAATCTCTGAAGGACTTAAAGATTATCGAGTGCAGGAACGGAGAAGTAAACATCACCCAGGACATCAAATCCGTCTCCATCCCTTCCACCATCCAGGATGTAATCATGGCAAGGGTGGACAACCTTCCCGAGGGAGCGAGAGAAGTTCTGAGAACAGGTTCTGTAATCGAGAGGGAGTTCAGCCATGATCTGATTAAGAGGGTGACGGGACTTCCCGAACCAGAGCTGCTTTCCCATCTCTCCACACTAAAAGATTCCGAACTCCTTTTTGAAAGAGGCATCTACCCTGACTCTGCCTACATTTTCAAACATGCCCTCACAAGAGAGGTGGTCTACGATTCCATTCTCACTAAAAAGAAAAAACAGCTCCACGAAAAGATCGCGGGCACCATGGAAGACATTTATAGAGACGATATCTGCTACCATTATGGTGTTCTGGCCGATCATTGCATTGCCAGTGAAAATTACGAGAAGGGGGCGGAGTATGCAAGGCTTGAGGCTAAGAGATATCAAAAGGCAGCCTCATTTAGAGATGCCATTGAGTATGCGAAGAAGAGCGTGAACAGCTGGGAAAAGCTGCCCCAGACGGAGGTAAATCAAAAGAAGGTCATAGATTCTAGGACAACACTGGGGATGTATTATTTGAATTTGAATCGTAATGCCGAAGGAAAAGAAGCAGTAGAACCCCTTTTGGATTTATCATTGACCGTTAACCAGAGGAAAAGACTTCCAGGGATTTATACAGTAATGGGAGCTTATTATCTCTTCTGTGAAGAGAAAACAGGAAAAGCATTTCAATACCTCTACGATGCGCTGAAGATTAGTGAAGAGGTTTCTGATTATGTTTCTATGTGGTTTGCGAGTTTTCATTTAGGACAGCTTAAGTCTTTCGATTGTGAATTCGAAGAAGGGCTTGAATATTTTAAAAAATCATTAGATTTGGTTTCATTTGCCAATAATCCAACGGGTATCGTGTTTTCAAAAAGTGGTATATGCACTTATAATCTTATTTTTGAAGGACGACAGATTGATCAAGCTCTTCAATGTAGTGAAGCGGCAGTACATTTGTCTGAAAAATCCGGAGATATATTTACTCAAGGCGTGGCTTATACTAGTTATGGAGCATCCTGCTATTGTAAGGGGTTATTTAATGATGCCGAAAAATATCTGTCAATAGGTTTAAATTATTGTGATAAGACATCGCAACTTGGGTGGGAAGTTACTGCTTCGAGTTATTTAGGATATATGTATTTCGATATTGGCAAATACATGAAGGCGCAACAATATTTCAAAGAAATGATATCAACTTGTGAAAATGCCAATCTCCTTCCTTCATGGTGTTATTTGCACAAATCAGGCCTCGCAAAGGCCAAAGTTAGAAATTACGATCGGGATGTGGATCTGAATGAACTATTAGAAAATTGCAAAAAAATTAAATTCAAAGTTGGTGAAGGATGGTATGCAAGAAATGTCGGGGATATTCTTCTGAATATAGATGATCAACATCTTTCCGATGCAGAGGCCTGGCTTCAGAAGGCCATCGAAGCAGACACGAGAAATGGATTGAGGTGGCAGTTAGCAAACGATCATGTCCTCTATGCCGACTGGTTCAAGAAGAAGGGTGACATTCAAGGGGCAAAGGAACAACTCACCAAGGCCATCGACATATTCCGGGAATGCGGTGCAGACGGCTGGGTTACGAGAACGGAAAAAACCCTCGTCGAGATTTCATGATAAATCGAACCTTAATTTCCCTTAATACATTATCTTGATGCCCATTTAAAATGGAGAGCATAGGCAAAGTCAGATTGAAAGAATAGGATGAGAGGATGACCGGTTCAAACCATAATATTCTTGCAGCTCTGGCAAATAAGATTACAACGCCGGCGGAGGCCCTTGCATCCGTTTCATCCGGCGACAGGATTTTTGTAGGAACGGCCTGTGCGACACCGAGAGTCCTGGTGCAAACTTTAGAGAACATGGGCGACAAGCTCACAGATGTGCACCTTTACCATTTCCTTGTAGATGGCGCCATCCCTTGCGTGGATGGTCGCCCGCACACGAAATTTCATCACAAGGTTTTCTTCGTCGGTAGTGATACACGGGAGGTCATAAAGCAGGGGAAGGCCGACTATATCCCCATCTCCCTTGCCCAGGTGCCGCTCCTGATAAAAAGGGGCGGTATTTCCATTGACCTGGCGCTTGTACAGGTATCCATGCCGAGTGACAAAGGTTTTGTCAGCCTCGGTGTTTCCGTTGATATCACTTCCGCGATCATAAAGAACGCCGGACGGGTGATCGCCGAAATAAATCCCAATATGCCGTGGACCCATGGGGACACGCTCATTTCAGTAGATCAAATCGACAAAATGGTGCTTGTTGAAACCCCGGTTATTGAATATGTCCATCCTCCAGTGGAGGACGCCGTATCGGAAAAGATCGCACGTTATGTTGCCCGGATTATTGAAGACGGATCTACGCTTCAGATAGGCCTGGGGAGAATACCCAATCAAATGCTGAGGTACCTGACAAACCGGCGGGCCTTGGGCATCCATTCCGACGTTATCACCGATCCGATCGTTGATTTAGTTGAGCAGGGTGTCATTACCGGGGAAGCAAAAACGATACATAAGGGAAAGATTGTCGCCAGCTATTGCATGGGCACTCGCCGACTCTACGATTTTATCAACAATAATCCCTTGTTTTCCTTTCATCCCATCGAGTATGTGTGCGATCCGTCCGTAATAGCGGAAAACTACAAGATGGTCTCCGTAACGCAAGCCTGGTCAATAGATCTGATGGGGCAGGTATGCGCCGATCAGTTCGAAGGGGAGTTTTATAGCGGCGTATCTACTCAGCCCGATTTCATCCGCGGGGCTTCCGCTTCCCCAGGAGGCAAACCGATTATCTGTCTGGCTTCCACGACTGAAGACCGAGGCAGGTCGAGAATCCGCCCGCTACTCCGCGAGGGAGAGGGCGTTACCATCCCCCGCTCCGATGTCCATTATGTTATTACCGAATACGGCTACGCATATCTGTTCTGCAAGTCGATTCGCGAGAGGGCATTGGCGCTGATCGAGATCGCCCACCCGTCATTCAGGCATTGGTTGTTGGCGGAAGCCAAACGTCTCGGTTACCTGCGCGAAGAGCAGACACTAATGAGCAGAAGCGCCTACCCGGAAGAAGCGGTGAAGGAGGTGACATTGAAAAATGGCACGAAGGTTATCATTCGTCCGGCCAAGGCCAGTGATGTGAGGGGACTCCAGGATATTTTCTATCATATGACGTCGCAGGATGTGTATACGCGGTTTTTTACCTGCCTGAAATCTCTTTCCGTCTCCAAGGCGGAGCATCTGTGTAATGTGGATTATGAGAAGGAAATGGCTTTCGTCGCGACTATCGGGCATCTCGAAGACGAACAAATCATCGGCAGTTCCTGCTACGTGGTGAATCCGTCAACCAATATGGCGGACGTGGCCTACATGATCAGGCCTGAGTGGAAGGGAGGCGGCCTTGGTTCCGCTTTGCAACAGAGGATGGTTGAATACGCCAAGTCAAAAGGGCTGCGAGGGTTTACAGCGGATATCCTATCAGAAAACAAGGCGATGCTGACGCTGGCCAAGAAGTGCGGTACTGTCACCATGCGGCATTCTCACGGCGCATATGAGGTGGAGATGGTGTTTTGAAGGATGATCACTATGAAATGTCCGAAGTGCCAGTTTGAAAATCCTGAAGGAAAGAAATTTTGTGGCGACTGTGGGTCTAAATTAGAAAAAGTATGTCCGAAGTGTAACTGTTCCAATCCGCCTCAATTTAAATTCTGCGGCGACTGCGGTCACAACCTCACCCTCCCCTCCGAACCCACCCGCAAAGAACTCTCCTTTGATGAGAAACTTCAAAAGATCCAGAAATACCTGCCCGCTGGCATCACAGAAAAGATCCTCTCCCAGAGGGACAAGATCGAAGGTGAACGCAAGCAGGTAACCGTCATGTTCTGCGACATGAAGGGCTTTACGCCCCTTGCTGATGAACTTGGCCCTGAAGAAGTTTATACCATGATGGATCAGGTCTACGAGATCCTCATCAAAAAAGTCCACGACTATGAAGGGACTGTCAACGAGATGACGGGTGACGGAGTCATGGCCTTATTTGGCGCTCCCATTGCCCTGGAAGATGCTCCGCAGCGAGCCATCCGTTCTGCCATGGCCATCCATCGGGAGATGACACGGTTCAATGAGAAAGTAAGGCAGGAAAAGGGAGATATTCCACCGCTCAAGATGAGAGTTGGAATCCATACCGGCCCTGTTGTTGTAGGCACCCTTGGAAATGATCTCCGTGTAGAGTTCAAAGCAGTCGGAGACACCGTCAATCTGGCCTCTCGCATGGAATCCCTTGCCGAACCCGGAACAACCTATGTCTCCGATGATACCTTCAAGCTCACCGAGGGCCTGTTCCGGTTTGAAGCCCTGGGTGAGAAAGAGATCAAGGGAAAGGAGAAGCCCCTTAAGGTCTACCAGGTCATTGCCCCCAGCAGCAGACGAACCAGATTCGATGTCAGTGCGGAAAGAGGCCTGACGCCATTTGTGGGAAGGGAACGAGAACTGGAACTCCTGTTAGATGGCTTTGAACGATCCAAAGAGGGGAGAGGCCAGGCCATCTCCATCATCTCCGATGCAGGTATCGGCAAATCAAGACTCCTCTATGAGTTCCGAAAGGCCGTGACCAATGAATATGTCACCTTCCTTGAAGGACGCTGCTTATCCTACAGTCGCAATGTGGCCTATCATCCTGTCGTCGATGTCCTGAAGGCAAACTTCGAGATTCAGGATAACGATACTGACCAGGAGATCAGAGAAAAGGTCACCAAAGGTCTCCAGTTCATAAAGGTCGATGAGGTCTCAACACTCCCCTATCTATTAGAGCTACTCTCTGTAAAGGATAGCGGCATTGACAAGATTCCCATGAGTCCCGAGGCCAGAAAGGACAGAACATTAGAAGCCCTCAAAAGAATCGTCCTCAAGGGCTCGGAGATCCGACCTCTGATCATGGCCATAGAAGACCTCCATTGGATGGACCGGAGCTCCGAGGATGCCTTCAAAGAGCTACTGGAGAGCATCTCCGGATCGAGGGTCTTTCTGATCTTTACTTATAGACCCGAGTTTATCCATACCTGGGGGAGCCGCTCCTACCACAGTCAGGTTACACTGAACAAACTCTCGAACCGTGAATCTCTGGCCATGGCAACCTACATGCTCGGCACCCCGAACATCGACAGAGACCTTGAAGATCTGATCCTGCAAAAGACAGAGGGTATACCATTCTTCCTTGAGGAGTTCATAAAGTCCCTAAAAGAACTAAAAGTCATCGAGAGAAAGGACAACGCATATCAGTTGTCAAAGGACATCCAGAAGCTCACTATTCCTTCCACGATCCAGGATGTTATCATGGCAAGAGTGGACAACCTTCCCGAGGGAGCAAGAGAAGTCCTGAGAACAGGTTCTGTAATAGAGAGGGAGTTCAGCTATGATCTGATTAAGAAGGTAACGGGTCTTCCCGAAAAGGAACTCCTTTCCCATGTCTCAACACTCAAAGATTCCGAGCTCCTTTTTGAAAGAGGCATCTACCCAGATTCTGCATATATCTTCAAACATGCTCTCACAAGAGAGGTGGTCTACGATTCCATACTGACCAAGAAGAAAAAACAGCTCCACGAAAAGATTGCCCGAACGATGGAAGAAATCTACAAAGACGATATCTGTTACCATTATGGAGTTCTCTCCGGTCATTGCATTGCCAGTGAGAATTACGAGAAGGGGGCAGAGTATGCAAGGCTGGAGGCAAAGAGATTCCAGAAGGCTGCTTCATTCAGAGATGCCATTGAGTATGCGAAGAAGAGCGTGAACAGCTGGGAAAAGCTGCCCCAGACGGAAGCCAATCAGAAAAAACTTATTGATGCCCGGACAACGCTTGCAAATTATTATTTGAGTATGGGGTTCCATTGTCATGCAAGAGAGTCCGTTGAACCGATTCTTGATTTGGCCTTGGCGTTAAATTATCGAAGAAGGCTTCCGGCAATATACACAGCAATTGGGCTCTATCATCTTGTGGTTGAAGAGGACAGCCACAAAGGACTTACATTCATTGACAAGGCAACGACAATTGCAGAGGAGGTTGCAGACTATCCTTCATTGTGGCTTGCACTCCATCAATCAGGTAATTTCCTGATTTTCTATTCGGAATTTAAGGACGCCCACAAACGTCTTAAACAATGTCTCGATTTTAGCCTATCGATAGAGCATAAAATGGGGATAGCATATTCAAAAGGCGTTATTTCTCTTTGCTATCAAGTTGAGGGAAAGATGAATCCCGCTCATGAATTTGCTCAGGAAACATTGACGCTGGCCAAAGAAACAGGTGATGCCTATATCAAAGGGATGGCTTACGCCAATTATGGTGCGTCTTGTTATTACAAAGGATTATTTGATGAGGCAAAAACCCATCTTTTAGAATTTACTTCTTCATATGAAAAATCGGCTTCCATTGGTTGGAGTGGATGGGCTTATGCAAACTTGGGATTATTGCATATTGATTTGAGAGAATATGATGATGCGGTTAATTGTTATAAAAAAATAATTTCAATCTTGGAAAACGTCGGTGTTTTGCCTTCCGTGATAAAACTTTTTCAATCATGCCTGGTGAGAGCGAAGGTGTTAAGGCATGATCAGGACATCGAATTAAGTGAATTATTTGCAGGTTATCAAAACAATAAACTCATGTATTGTGAAGGTTTTATTGCCAGAAATATAGGAGATATCCTGTTAAATATGGACGATGATCACATGTCGGATACAGGGGCCTGGCTTCAGAAGGCCATCGAAGCTGATACAAGAAACGGCATGAAATGGCATTTAGCCAGCGACTACGCCCGCTATGCCGACTGGTTTAAGAAGAAAGGCGACATTCAAGGAGCGAAGGATCAACTCACCAAGGCCATCGACCTCTTCCGGGAATGCGGTGCCGACGGCTGGGTGACGAGAACGGAGAAAACTCTGGCTGAACTTTCATGATAACAATTTCCTCCTGCGCCACTCATCTCTTTAAGAACTACAGACAGATGTCTTTCTGATAGAGGCCAGGGAGATGTTGGTTGCCTTAAGGAAGCATCTCTTTTTAGGATACATGTGATAAAGTGAGTACATTTATATTTTGACATACAGAATATATTTTGGTATACATTGTTAAAAAGTATTACATGGAGGTTTCTATGGATAAATCGGTTGTGACAACCAAAGGCCAAATAGTGATACCAGCCATTTTGCGTCGTAAGTACGGTATTAAGAAAGGAACAATCATCAACTTGTTTGAGCGTAATGGTGAGATCGTCATCAAGCCTGTAACAGATAAGTACATCCAGAATATGGCGGGGATGACCGGAACAAAAGGGAGGCTCCTTCAAGCCTTGAAGAAAGAAAAGGCAAAGGAGCGTTCATTATGAAACCTGTGCTTCGTGTTCTGGATGCTTACAGTCTCATTGCATATCTGGAGGGTGAGGCTGGCAAGGACAGGATGATTGAGATTATTCGAGATGCCAGAGACACAGGACGTGATCTTCTCCTCTCAGTTGTGAATTGGGGCGAGGTCTATTATATTACCCTCAGAGAAGCAGGCCTCAAGCGGGCTGAAGGTGTTTCACATGTGATATCAACTCTACCTATTAAACTAATCCCTGCCGATTTAGATCTTGCCAAAAAGGCAGCAGAATTCAAAGCAAAAAAAAAGATGTCTTACGCAGATTGCTTTGCCGCCGCTCTGGCAAAGCTGCGTAATGCAGAATTAGTCACGGGAGATGAAGACTTCAGGCAGGTCAAGGATGAAGTAAAGATTCTGTGGCTTCATGAATGAGCAGCCGTTGTGGAGAAACGGTCTGAAATCTCCATTATGCGGATTTGAAAATATGGCAAAAGCCAAGATCTGTAACGAAAGACTCTGCCTTTAATGCCGGTCAAAAAATCAGCTCTGACAATTGAAGCTCTCCGCAGGCGCTTATATCAAAAGATAAGGGGCCAAGACTTTTCAAGTCTTGACCCCTCTCTTTGTTATTATGAGTCGGCCGGCTTTAGTGCGCTTCTTCCATGGCGCCGGCAATGTACATCATTGAGAGCAGCATGAAAACGAGGGTCTGGATCACGGAGATGAAAATCTTGAGGAAGAGAATCGGTATGGGTACGAGAAAAGGAGCCAACAGGAATAGCACGGCCACAACGATATGCCCGCCCTCGATATTTCCGAATAATCGTACCGTGAGCGATACGGGGCGAACCAGGTGACTGACCAGTTCGATGAGAACCATGAGGGGCGTCAACCACCACACGGGTCCCATGAATTGCTTAACGTATTTGTATCCATGAACCTTGACTCCCATAAAGTGTGTCATGCAAAAAACCACAAGCGCCATGGAAAGGTTCGTGTTCAGATTGGCCGTGGGGGCTTCAAAGCCGGGAACGAGTCCCAGGAGGTTGGATGTAAGAATAAAGAGTCCTATAGTAGCAATGAGAGGAAAGAATTTCCTTCCGTCATGACCCATCGTATCATTTATTAAAGCATCCAAACCACTGACGACAACCTCCATTACATTTTGAAATCTGGTCGGATAGATGTCCAACCGGCGTGTTGCCAGCAAAGAACAAAGAGCAAGCATGGCCATAACCAACCAGGTATACATAATGTGCGAAGCAATATAGTGGTTTTCAAGGAATGAAAGAGAATGCATCTTTTATCTCGCCTCCTCAACACAATTTTTTTTTGAATATAACGCGACTGTGGTAATTACTATGGCAATTACTACTGTTGAAAGCCCGATCAGTAAGCCTATTATATCAACAATATCTCCGGTTATAATAAAATACAGGGCAATTGCCGTAACGGCAAACCTGATGTAATACTTAGATATAACAGCAGAATTTGACTTTTCTGAAATACTTCTGAACGCCTTTCGCAGATCCCGAACAAGCCAGTGAAAATTTACAATGCTTATAAAGCCGCCCAACAACATGCCTAAGGCGAATTTGCGAGGCATGAAGAAAAAACTGATCAGAGTCAATATTCCCAGGATGATCCAGTTTGTAAGCTCAAGCCTCTTTTGCAGGGGGTCTTTTTCTGTGCGGTTCACTTTTCAGATACTTAATTAACGGCTTTTCATCCGGTATTTTCTTTATTAAGACATATATGTTTCTGAATCCGGCTATAATGCCCGCCAGCAGAAGGAGAATTGTAAAAATGTAGCCGGTTTCAAATCTCTTGTCCAGATAAACGCCGAAATAAAGACCACCGAAGATCAGGATAACCATGGCAATGCCGATGCTGCTTGCATATGCCATCTGGATGGCCGTCTTCTTCGCATCATTATCCATTTGCGTGGCGCTCCTTAGCATGAACGGCCCGGCATGTCAAATAAAAACTGCTCAATAGACCCGCAACAAAAGAACTGAACATATCGTAATAATCTGAAAAGATTCTCATAATGTAAGCCTTTATAGAAAATGTCAGATGCAAGGCACACAATATCTACGTCATGCGTCTAAGCGAAAGTCATGGGCCCATTTTACCAAATAAGTTGAAGGGGATTGACCGATCGATTAGTTTCA
Source organism: uncultured Syntrophaceae bacterium (assembly GCA_903893135.1). Lineage (GTDB taxonomy): Bacteria > Desulfobacterota > Syntrophia > Syntrophales > UBA2185 > Fen-1135. Next base: position 10,632 of record CAITLA010000021.1, read on the forward strand.
TGAACTCGAGCCAGATTCTCATGTCCTCTTTCTCGAGCCTTGCCTTGAAAAATCCAAGTCCCAATGTACTGAAAAAAGCGAACGGGCCCTCGTGTTGCACCTCAGGAAGATTCGTTCCCGGCGCTGTAAACGGTGATGGCTTGATTCTTTCGCAAATCTTTTATCATAAGAATTCGAACAGCCGACGTCGCAGAGAATCCATTTCTGCCTTGTTTCCGGCAAGCGCAAATATTTTCACTTCCTTCTTGTCTCCTCTTTCGCTGGCTTCGGAAACATGCACAATGTCTGCATCCTGGAGGAATTGCATGGCGCTTTGATAATTCGACTGCGACATGGCTTCCGCTCTCCGTATCTCCCCTTTCTTGTACATTTTGGCGCCAAGCTGCTGGATTTTTCTCATCCAGTTTTTTTCCAACATGGCATCCTTTCTGAGATACATGCAACCCCTGATCACCACCCAGTACGATTCCATATAGTTGCTTATTAAACCGGCGAATGGCATGAGATTTGTCTTTCCCTTGCCTTTCACCTCGACTAGGGCCTGCCCATCATGTTCCAAAGCAGCGATCATGCCCCTGCTGTTCAAATAAGAGAGGACATCGTTCACCTCATCCAAATCGTCCCTCTGGTCATCAAAGATGAATTCCTGCCAGAAGAGTCTCTTAAGAAACTGGAAATCTTTTACGATCCGGTTCAAGGGTATCATGTCTTCGTGGCTTGAAAGCAATGACACGGCTACAAAGCTGATGGGGACAAAAAAGTGAAGGATATTATTTTTGTAGTACTCTAAATTCAAACGGTTGTCATCTTCCAGGGAGTAAACAATTTCTTCCATTTCATCCGGTTCTTCTTCTTCTGCCCCCATCTTGGATATAACGCCTGACTCATCAAACAGATTGAGGGCATCCACAAAAGCCTTTTCCTTGTGGACCAAGGTGGCAGCAAAGTTCACTTTCTTGTTGCTGAGATAATCATAAAATGAATTCAGCACAGCCGTCAGATCATCATGAGATATGCCCCTTCTGTCATGGCACAGCAAGACGGATGCAATGAGAGAAAAGGGGGTAACGAAGGACACCCGGTTGATTTCCAAGGTAATTTCATAACTGATCTTTCTGTACAGGCTCTGCCTTTCTTCTATACTCATATCGTCAAAAGATTTTTCCTGTGAAGAGAGATATGATTTGAGAAAGATCGGCTCGCCAATATTCACATAGACGCGTCCATAACGTTTCCTCAGAAATTTACGGCTCTTGATAACATCTGACGGCTTTTCCCTTACTCTTGGAGCACCCCCGAGCTCCTTCAAGTAAGATTCTTCTTCGATGACGCGATCGTAGCCGATGTAAACGGGGATCATTGCCAGATCATCACCGGCCTTCTTTCTGTAGGCTTGAATAAGCATTGAAAGGAGGCCGAACTTGGGCATAACCATCTTACCACTGCGGCTCCTTCCTCCTTCAATGAAAAATTCCAGGGGAAGGCCCTCTTTTAAGATGACCTCCAGATACTTGGCAAAGACTTCGCCATAGAGTCTATTCCCCTTAAAGGTACGGCGAATAAAAAAGGCTCCCGATTTTCGAAAGATGTATCCTAAAGGCCAGAAAGACAAATTGGTACCGGCGGCGACAAAAGGCATCTGTATATTATGCTTATAAAAAACGTAGGACAGGAGAAGATAATCAATATGGCTTCTATGGCAGGGTATAATAACGAAGGGCATTTTTTTGATAAGTTTCTTATCTTAGCAAGTCCCGGCTTGTCCACTACCACACCATCATAGATGTTGTTCCACAACCAAGTGAGGAATTTCTCCCAGAGCTCGATAAACATATCATTATAGTCAGCAGCAATTTCCCGGATGTATTTTTCTGCTTCCTTAACAAGGGAGCCATGGTTTTTTGCCCCGCGTGCAGCCATATCTTCTATTAAATGATTCAGGTTCCCATCATTAAGAACCATACTGATGATCTCTTCCCTCGACTTCAAAACGGGTCCAACGATACTCATCTTTTCTTCATCAATCCGTTCGATCAGTTCTCTTCTCAGGTCATGGTATAATGCATCCGCTGTTATGCTCCCATTCTTGTTGACAAAGTCCGAGAGGTTAACGGGATCTGCAGATATCACCGTGGCGTTATTAGAATACCGGAGAAAGGTGATAAGCTGGCGTAGCGCGCCCGTCTCCTCGGTCTGGCCGAACAATATATTGAGAAGGCTTTCTTTTTCCTTCTCCCTTCTTCGACCGTAAGTAATCATGACAGGAACAATGTAGATGGGAATATTTAAGTTATTTTGCGCATCTATTAATTGGGTAAGCCCGTCCTGGGTGATACGGCTTTCAAAATATTCTGAACCTCCGAGATGGATTATCGCGCTTTTCCCTTCCGCAATAATTCGCGTCAGATAGTCTTTCTTGGAGGAGTTGGGAACGGACTTCTTGAAAACCAAATGAGATATACTCGCGAGAACAACCTTGACAGCGGCGGGGAAAGGCTGCCAGAATATCATATTAAAGCCATGGCAATAAACAGGTCTGGGTATACCCCTTCTTGCGGAAAGCTCGCGAATAATAAGACTGTTGAGCTGACTTTTATTTTTTATGGCATAGACAACTATGCCTTTCTCTGACAGATTTTTTAGCGCTTCGACATACTCATCGGCGAGTTCTACTTTGGATAACACCTTCTTGATAAGCCAAAAAAGGGGGAAATTATCCTCCCGGTAAAGGTGACCCGCATAGAAATCTCCGTCTTCAGCCATCCACGCTTTAATTTTTGACAGGAAGGACATGATGATCTCTTAGATAAATGAAACTCCCGGCCGCCAATTGTTCAAATATGAGTGCCCCGCAGGAAGCATAATTTACTCGATACCTACGAAGCCGACAAGAATGTGCTTTTCTCCACTTAATCTCAAGTGCCATTTGTCTGGAATTCTTCCGGAAAACGTTCACGCATGTAATTGTACACAAATTCTCGAATCACAGCGGCCGATGAAAAAGTCATAACTTTCTCTAACAGCGCTTTGGATTCCTCCAGGGTTGATTCCTGAATAACCTTTTTCACCCTCGGTATTGCCAGAGGATTCATACTCAGCTCGTCAATCTCAAGCCCTAAGAGAATCATGATATATGCCGGTTCACCTGCCATTTCCCCGCACATGGCAACCCGAACGCCCGCTTTATGACCGACGTCAATCACTTGCTTGATTAGTCTTAAAACGGCAGGGTGGAGCGGTTCATATAAATAGGTTACCCTTTCGTTTATCCTGTCAATAGCCAAGGCATATTGAATGAGATCGTTCGTACCTATGCTGAAAAAATCCACTTCTTTTGCCAGTTCGTCGGCAATAATAACGGCAGACGGAACTTCTATCATGACGCCAATTTCAATGTCATCACCTACCGGTATGCCTTTGGTGATAAGATCATCCTTTACCTCAAAAAAGATTCTCTTGGCTTCTCGTATTTCCTCAATGCCTGAAATCATGGGAAACATGATCCTCGTTTTTCCAAAAGCACTGGCACGGGCAATCGCCCGCAACTGCACCTTAAACATATCGACTTCTTTCAAACAGAAGCGGATGGCTCGCAGACCCAATTGAGGATTCATTTCTTTGGCCAACTTGGGATCGGAGTAAAACTTATCACCACCGAGATCAAATGTTCTGATGGTTGCCCATTTCAAACCCTCTACGCCGACGATGCTTCTGTAGTTTGAAAAGTGTTCTTCCTCCGTGGGCAGCTGTTCTTTGTTTATGTAGATAAACTCCGTTCTGTATAGACCAATGCCCTCAGCGCCATGGGATATGGCAGTGGGAATCTCTTCGATAAACTCGATATTCCCTCCGATATCTACTTTATAATTATCTCTCGTTACAGCCGGCAGCTTGGCATATTTCAGAAAACTTTCCTGGGCTATTTCAAAATGTCTCCGCTTATCATCATATACCTTAATCATTTCCGGATCAGGATTCACAACAACAAGCCCCGCCGAACCATCGACAATAATATCATCGTTGGTTCGTACCATTTTAGTTATAGACTCCAAACCAACGACGGCGGGAATTTCAACCGCTCTTGCCACAATGGCCGTATGAGATGTTTTTCCTCCCATATCTGTCGCGAATCCCAGGACTTTATTAATCATCATCTGTGCAGTATCCGCAGGCGACAGGTCTACCGCAATGATTATCCCCTTGGCGCCAATATCCGGAACAGCATCTTTCTTTCCGCCTGCAAGATTTCTTGTAATCATCTGACCGACGTATCGAATATCGCTGATCCGTCCCTTGAGATATTCATCTTCCACCTTTTCAAAGATATCTCGATATCTGTCGATGGTCATCTTGATGGCCCATTCCGCATTGATACACAAGTCCTTGATATACTGAATCGTATGATTGATGAACATCTTGTCTTTTAGTATCAATAAGTGAACATCGATGATATATAAGGGCTCACGTCCGGCAAGTTCACGGAGTTTATTTTTTACTTCCAAGAGCTGCTTTTCCGATTCCTTTAGCGCTGCCTTGAACCTTTTAACCTCTTCAGATACGAGGTCCTTTTCCCGCAATCTGTAGAAGGAAACCCGGGCATCAAAACGATCAAAGAGGTGGACCTTTCCGATCACTATACCTGGCGAGACACCTATGCCCTTGAGAACAAAAGTTCTTTTCCCTGCATCATCACCCATCAATCTTCTCCAAATTTATCCTTTATTAATTTGCCAAGGTCCTCAACAGCCTCTCGCGCGTCCATCCCCTCTGCTCTTATCGTCAGTCGACTTCCCAAAGGACAGGCCAATGTCAAGATACTGAGGAGACTCTTTCCATTTGCAACCTTACCATCTCTCTCAAAAAATATCTTTGACTTAAATCGCGTCGATACATTGATGAGCTTAGCTGCAACCCTTGCGTGAAGACCCAGCTTATTCTTTATCTCGAATGTTTTTATCACTACCATGTCGGTCTCAAATAACCTCAACAGCCGGATGATTATTTTTTTGCACTTTCAAATTCATTTTCATTGGAGGTGTTTGCCTAACATGATTGCAATATGAAGTCAATTCATTCGATAGGTCATTCATACTGTTATCATTCTGTTATTCGATAATTTAATTTAGTGCACTTTTTTTCTTGACATATCGTTTTATATTTGTTATGAAGAAAAGATTTTATTTACTTAGCATTATCTGCGATTAAGCAAATCAAAGAAAATAAGAAAGGGGGTGATTCCAATGGTCTGTCAAACCGTCAAGATTGGGGCCGAGTGTGCCTTCATGACTAAGAAAGGTTGTGGATTTAATGGGGGTAATTGCTACACAGTATTAGATAAGTGTGAAGGTTGCATCAAAATCATAGATTGCCCGACCGGTCAGTACTGTAAGGTCTATCCCGAACCTTCCAGCAAATGGCTTTCTGGAAACTGTCCGACAGCGTCGCACATCAAGAGAGAAATCAAAGAAGCCACGCAGAAACTCAATCCGCTCAAGGCATCCAAGAGATCGACCAAACATTAAGAACGTTGGGGCAGGTAACTTTTTTCATGGAGAAAAAATGCCTGTCCCTTTTCCCTTCAGCTTATAATTTTTCTTATCTGCAATAATCCTTTTTTAATTTCCGCAAACTTTTCTTGGATGCTATCTCTATCCGGCTGCGTTCCGCCCCTTTTCATTTTCAGTAATTGTTTCTTGGCACCACTTATGGTAAACTTATCGCTATAAAGGAGATTCTTAATAATCAGCAGTTCCTCTAAATCTTTTCTCCTATATAGACGTTGATATGATTTAGTGCGAATTGGTTTTATTGATTTGAATTCAGATTCCCAAAACCTGACGACATACGGGTCTACATCGAGGATTTTGCTAACCTCTCCGATACGGAAATATTCCTTGTCCGGAATCGACGCATTCATTGAGAAATCCTAAATCCTGACGTCCTAAAAAAAGCGAAAACCGTATCTTGAAACCTTTCGTATGCGCTTCGAAGTGCCATACGCGCATGTAGCGAAGGTCATTTTGAGTCACTCTTATTATGGATTCGTTTAGTACCCAGGATTGATGACCCTGTAAAAAGTCCAAAAGTCCGGGGCAGCATACCCCCCCAACCGCATGGCAAGTTCCTCGGTGCATGTGTCCGATCAGATCATCTCTCGGCACCCGAGTGACTTGATACCTGCACTTCTCTCGAAAGTGGCTAAGTATAACACAGATTCTTGACTTTTTGCCGAATCATCCGGACTTGATGATCAGAGTTTTCTTATCTATCCAATTAACTATTCAGCGCTTTGCGCAACACTTGACTTGACTTAAAGGTAAGTACTTTCCTTGCAGATATTTCTATTTCACTTCCGGTCTGCGGATTTCTGCCTCTGCGAGATTTCTTGTCCTTTACAGAAAAGTTGCCGAAACCGGAAATCTTTATCTTTTCACCGCGAGCAAGGCTGTCTTTCATGATCTCGAAAACCGACTCAACAATTTTCGCTGCATCCTTCTTGGAAAATCCCAGCTTTTCATACACATCCTGAATAATATCAATCTTTGTCATTTTTAACCTCCCCCAATCTTACAGACGCCTAAATTTCTTCTCCTCTTATCCTTGCCCCAGTCAAGTCAACAATTTTTCTTACGATCTCACCGTGCAGTTGATTCACTTCATCATCCGTCAGAGTCCTGTCAGAAGCACGATATACAAACCTTATCCCGAGACTCTTTTTGCCCTGCGGAATATTCTTGCCGGAATATACATCAAAAATACTCACTTTTTCAAGCAATTCTTTATCCATTTCAACGGCAAGTTTAAGCATTTTATCCGCTTCCATCTCCTGGCCAATTACGAATGCCACGTCTCTTACGACTGATGGAAATCTTGGCAGGTCTTTATACAACACTTCGCCTGAAAACATATTTGAGACAATATCCAAATCTATTTCAGCTACATAAGCCCGATTCTTTAAATCCATCTTGAGAAGAGTATCCGGATGCACTTCCCCCAAGAATCCGATAAACCGGTCTTTAACATATATCCCACATGACTTGCCTGGATGGAGGAAGGCTTCCCCGTAATCAGACCTGAATTCCAGACCCGCAATCTTAAGACCATCAAATATGTTCTCTATACAGCCTTTTAAGTCATAAAAATCTGCATTTATTTTTGAACACCAGAGATCATCGTAAAACATGCCTGTGATGAGACAGCCCATCCTGCTCTTCTCAATGGGAAGTTCCCCTTCCTTTCGGTGAAAAAAAACCCTGCCGATCTCAAACATCTTGAGATCAAGACATCCGTTATGAGCATTTTTTTTCATTGTCTCCAGCA
>CAITLA010000022.1 GCA_903893135.1 uncultured Syntrophaceae bacterium
GCGAGAGCCTGCTTCACTTCCGCTTCAAGCTCGGGCGGATAAGATTTATTGTGCTGATAGTAATAATTGCAAACTTCGGTCGTAATAGTGAAACCGGGAGGCACCGGTATGCCAAGATTAGCCATTTCCGCCAGATTAGCCCCCTTGCCTCCGAGTAGTTCTTTCATTTCCGCCTTGCCGTCTGCTTTGCCGCCTCCAAACTCATATACATACTTTTTTGACATCTTTCTCTCCCCTGAATCTCAAGCAGTTTTAGTTTTAAAGTTTTTCCCCTCATTCCGTATGAAGTTAATGGTGCAATAATACGGGGGAATAATCTTCCAAAATATAATAATTGTCTATCAGCCTTGTCCTGTGAAGTCAAATGGAAATGTGATTTGCAATCGCCAAGATGAAATTTTTTCTTAAATGGGCAAATAATTCTTGACAGGATTCTCGTTCATGTAGAATATTATGCGTCTAAATGATTGAGAAAGCAAAATGATGAGTTTTTCTCGCAGGGAATCTAATCCGTGAGGAAGACGCGGCATATCAATTATGAAAGGAGGTGAGTTCCGGAGATTTGCAGAGACATGTGACATGTCTCGAGAAACTAATTAAGTAAATAGGAGGAATAAAAATGAGAAAGACTTTAAGTTGTGTTATTCTTAGTTTGATCCTTGTTATGGTGTTAGCCCCGTTAGCGATGGCCGCTGCTGCTCCTGCTGCTGCACCTGGTGCACCAGTTGACTATACAAAGGCGATCGTGATTGGATGCAGTCTTATAGCAGTAGGCATTGCCATGGGATTCGGCACAATCGGTACGGGCATTGGAATGGGGAACGGATTGAGCGGCGCCACAAACGCCGTCGGCAGAAATCCGGAAGCACAGGGAAAGATCCTGCTGACCATGATGGTTGGTCTGGCTATGATCGAATCACTCGCGATCTATGCTCTGGTTATTGCATTGATCGTACTCTACGCCAATCCTCTGATTAAGTTCATTGGCATGTAGAAATCTGGTATTATAAGGAAACAGGGAGGGGGAGCGCTACCACGACTTCAACTCCCTTTTTTTGTGAAATTTTTTCGGCAGGGGAGTTTTCGCAATACTTCAAGTACCGGAGAATCCTTTTCTCTACCTTTCACTACAATCCTCGACACATCGAAGCCTCAATATGCCACCAACTTCTTCGGAAACTAACACGTAGAGATAATAGATTAACTGCAAGATGCACAACGGCGCAGCGGAAAGTAGTCTATGATTTTAGTAAAGAGAGAGGCCGGAAGTTTGCCTCCCGGCCTTTTGGTCCTATTTGTCCTCTTCGTCATCTTCATCGAGTTGTGCAGCTTCCTGCGCATCCGCAGGGACTTCCGCGTCGATTGACCGCCCGATTCCTCGCGAGAGGAGTGCCGATATGAAGAAGAGAAGAATGACTGAAATGATAATGATCAGGACGATTGTCGTGGTCCACGCCTTCACTTCTTTTTCTACGTCCTGAGAAGCTTTCATGGCAATCTCATTGAACTTTTCTACGTTCACTCCCATTCCGATCCACCCGAATCCACCGGGTTTAGGGTAGTCATTGGAGTAGAATTTAATGGGTGCATAGGCTACAAATTTTGTCTGACCGGCAAATTTGTACATCTTGATGCCTGTGTTTCCGGCAGCCGCATCCTTTGCGACTTCCGGCAGACCCGGATCCATAAAACCGAGAAGGCTAATGTTCAGTGCCTCTTCTCCCTTTTTGGTCATTGCCTCTGCAGTCTTATCGGTAAGAGGAGGAACCGGTGTTCCGTCGCCATACAAACCCTCTATGTGATAATCATTGGGGTGTGCAATGACAAGCCCTCCGTTATCCACCATGTAGGCGTAGTTTCCTGTCGCCACGTCCGCCCTGAATACATACCCGGACTGGGTTGGTATAACATGATCGGTGAACCCGGCAACATGCTGAAAATCAAGGGCAAGACTGATAACGCCTGAAAATCCTTCTTTGCCGAATATCGGTGTGGCCATGCGAATAATTCCCTGAAAACGTTTGCCCTTTTCAAAATCGAATTTATTCACATACCATCCCGTGACATGGGAGATATATACCTCGCCTTTATTCAGTTTCGATGCCTTGCTGAAGTAGTCCTCGGATTTGTATTTCGTATTGGCCGGATTACTCACATTCACCATGCCCGATTTAGCAGCCCCACCATCCACAATCTTTATCACCTCATTACCATTCCTATCGATGAGGGCCATCTCTGTGTAGAGATGGGCAAAGACCTGTCGGATTTTATTATCCTCTTTTACCCAGACTGCTTTCTTGTTTTCATTGACAAATTGCTTGTAGCTTGATTCGGTCGCAGGGATGATGGTTGCAATCAACAAATCCTTCTTTCTTTCCATGAGAAAATTGGCAACCTCGTCCGCCGTATTAATGGCGCGTATCTTGATTTCTTCCTGAGATTTCTGATCGAGAACGTTGATTGCTCGTTCTTTCGCTGTAATCCCTAATTTTAGAATGCCGTTGGCAATCAGAATAGCCATCAGTGAAAAGGGGATTACGATAAGCAGGAAGAATACTCTCGCTACTGTAAAAAGCTGCTTATCTTTTTTATTTTCTGGCATTGCCTTCTCCCCCTAACTTTTGTCAGATTTAAAGTTAATTGTTTTCAAATGAATTAACCTAAAAAATAACGCATAAAGGGGTTTGCAAACAGAAGGACAAGCGAAACAACCAGAGCATAAATGGCGATCGATTCTGCCATGGCCATACCGATAAGCATGGTCATCATGATTTTGCCCTGAACGCCGGGGTTTCTTCCCACGGCCTGACATGCGCCGTTAGTAGCAGTACCGATTCCCAAGCCGGCTCCGACGGCGCCTATGCCCATAGCCAAACCTGCCCCCAACATGGCGCCTACTGCAAAGAGGACCTTTGTGTACGATTCACCCGTCGGAATTGCTTCTGCAGCATATACAAGCTGTGAGGACAATAACAGAGCAGCCATTGTTGAAAATAGAGTTAATAGAGTTTTTCCGAATTTCCGTAACATTTTTTTTCTCCTTTCCTGTTAAAAGTTAATCCAAAATTCCCCATCCCATAACATGAAAACATGTCGGGGGAAATAGGAAATATTATAAAAACTGCGTAACGCGTTGCAACAGGCATGCCATTAAAGCGGGTTCAGCGCGTATCTGTGCTAACATCATGCAACGACATTGTTATTTCTATTTATCTGCTAAACGAAATGTCTATTTCGAACGCATGATGTTTTAACGTTTTGTTCAATTGCATCTGCTGTTTGAACGAAAAGTGTAATCCTGTTCGAAATAAGTTAAGATTAAGCCGCCTGCGAATTCTTATATTCGCTTCTTCTTCCATTTAGCTTTAGCTGCAAGAAGGATTCGAGTACTCAAGGGTTCAAGTGTTTGAACCGCTCCCTTAAATCCTCGACCCCTCGGATCCCGAAAATGCCGCAGCTTTCTCGGAGATGATCTATATATTTCTGTTGAAAATTTGCAGTTAGACCGGTATATCAGGTGAACACTACAACTTTAAGAGGTCTAATATGCAGGAGATCTTAACGGCAGTAACGTATCTCGTTGTGTGGCTGATATGTGCGCGGGTAATTGAAATTGAGAGCGGATTGACGAAACTTCTTATCTCCCTTGGAGCAGCCATTGGCGTCTATATCGTGATAGGTGTCAAGGAATACAAGGACCGGAAATCCAAAGGAGCAGATGATTGACAGTGTCTGTTGCAGATTTCATAAAGAAAAACCTTAGGGTGCCCGTCTGGCTCACCACCCTGATAGTCATTATCATGATTGTCATGTTTTCTCTAATGATCAATCAGGCGAGGGTTAAGGAGTCCGCAGAGCAATACGGGAAGCAATATATGACTATCGCCAAAGGAACGGCTGCGGGGATCGACGATCTTTTTGACAGTGTGGAAAAAAGCTTGATTATACTTTCCCGGCATCATGATGGAATGATGCGCGTAAACATGCGCGAGACTTATGACAACCTGGAAGGAAAGATAGATTTTTTGGCCATAAATGACCGTGAAGGTAAGGTTATCGAGGCATATCCGAGAACTTTTCACGACGCCATCTTGAAGAACATTTCAAGAAGTTCGGCTTTTCTCAAACTAATCCAGGACATCAAGAAAACCGGCAAATCCAGGGTGAGCAGCCTTATTTCCGTGGATCTTAAAGCGGGTAACGGCCAGGGGAAAAAATACAGGATAGTTATCGTCGGTGTTCCGGAATTCGATTTGAACAGGAAATATGCAGGCATCGTATATGCCGCACTATCCCCTTCTTCAGTTGTCGAGCGATACATAAAAATTACTAAGACTGATCTGCCATGCGATGCGATCATTGCCGATGATACGGGAACTGTACTTTTCCATCCACTGAATGAATTCGTTGGCGCCGATATAAGTGCAGTTGTACGTGGCAAAACGGAACAGCCCATGCATCTGAAAGAAGGGATACTGATGGACAAGGCAGGTTATGATGACTATGAACTGCTCCAGACAGGAGGAATGTTCGAAAAAAGTATCGTGGGACACGCTCCGGCCGACTTGAACGATCGAAAGTGGTTTATCGCTGTCAGCACTCCTTATCATGTCGCCATTTCACAGATCAGAAAAACATTCTTCATTGTCATGCTGGAGGCCTTCGTACTTATTGTCACCGTGATTGTCGGGAGCGTGCTGATCGTATATTCGGGCAAGAAACGTCTCTTACTTGAGGAAGAGTTGAAGCACCTCAGGGATAGGGACATCTGGAGAGAACAGCTCGCGAGAGAGAAGAATACTTTAGAGGGGATTATTGAGGGTTCTCCCATACCGACGTTTGTCATTGACAGACAGCACAAAATAATTTTTTGGAACCATGCCTGCACGGAGTTAACCGGGTACGACAGCAAAGATATGATTGGTACTGAAGGCCAGTATATGCCCTTTTACCATGAAAAAAGGCCGGTTATCGCAGACCTTATTGTCGATAACGATATTGAGGAACTCAAAAATTATTACGCAAAAAAAAGTGTGCATAAGTCAACTGTTGTGGAAGGTGCTTACGAGGCAAGTGATTATTTTGAGGATCTGGGAGGCATGAACAGATACCTTTATTTTCTAGCTGCCCCTATTTATGACGAGAGGGGAGAAATTATTGCGGCTATCGAAACTCTACAAGACGTAACTAAGGAAAAAGAGATGGCCACAGAGATGAAAGAATATGCAGAATCCCTGTCCAAAGAGAAAAAGACTATTGTGGGCATCATAGAGGGTTCTCCCATACCGACGTTTGTCATTGACAGACAGCACAAAATTATTTTTTGGAACCATGCCTGCACGGAGTTAACCGGGTACGACAGCAAAGATATGATTGGTACTGACGGCCAGTATCTGCCCTTTTACCACGAGAAAAGGCCGGTTATCGCAGACCTTATTGTCGATAACGATATCGAGGAACTCAAAAATTATTACGCAAAAAAAAGTGTGCATAAGTCAACTGTTGTGGAAGGTGCTTACGAGGCAAGTGATTATTTTGAGGATCTGGGAGGCAAGAACAGATACCTTTATTTTCTGGCTGCCCCTATTTATGACGAGAGGGGAGAGATTATTGCCGCCATTGAGACGCTCCAGGATGTGACGAAGGAAGAAGAGCTGACCAAGAATATGAAAGAGTATGCGGAAAGCCTTTCCAACGAGATATATGAACTGATCAGGTTGCGAACTGATATACAGGAGGTTTACAATTACCTCCAATCTATATTGGATAGTTCTCCGGACCGGATATTCGCCCTTAGTGCCGATGGCATTATAAACTACGTGAGCCGCAGTTCGAATATAGATGACGGATCGATGCCCCGGCAGATGGAAGGCAGATATTTCACTGAATTTGTTGTTCCGGAGTACAGGGAATTTATGCTGAAGAAGTGGGAAGAGGTCAAAAGGGGAATGCACAGGCCCTTCGAGATTGAGGTGACGACAAGGGATGGCTCGAAGAGGAATTTGCTGATCACCACCGGTCCCATAAAAGGAAATGATAAATATCTCTTGGTGCAAAGGGATATAACGGAATTTAAGAATCTCGAGAAAAAATTTTATGACAGCCAGAAGCTTGCCGCTGTCGGCCAGCTCTCAGCCGGCATTGCCCACGAAGTAAGAAATCCGCTCTCATCCATCAAGATGAGCCTCCAGATTCTTGAAAAGAGATTAAATCCCACCGGGAATGATTTGAAACGGTTCAAGATAGCAGAGAAAGAGGTTGAGCATCTCGAGAAGATAGTCAATGATATCCTGATTTATGCGAAGCCGGCAGAGCCGGAAATGAAGCCTGCAGATATCAGCGCTTTCCTTGAAAGTTCGTTATCGATGGTGGAAAAAGAACTGTCTGACAAGAAGATAGATGTGCAGTTTCATAACGATCAGGGCATTCCCCCGATAAAGATTGATTCATCTATGCTTAAGCAGGCATTCTTGAATATATATCTCAATGCCATAGACGCAATGGAAGAGGGAGGCAGGCTTCGGATAAAAACGAGGCTCGTAACAAATGGGCATAAATATGTCTCAATTGAAATAGACGATAGCGGTTATGGCATAGAGGAAGAGGATATGCCTCACCTGTTTAATCCGTTCTTTACAAGGAAAAGATACGGCACAGGCCTGGGCTTGACACAGGTTAAGAAATTTATCGATTTGCATCACGGTTCCATAGAAATATCCAGCAGGAAGGGCGAAGGAACGCAAGTTGTGGTTACTCTGCCTTTGGAAGAGAACAAGAAGAATTCTGAAACACCTGTTAACGACACCGAGGGAAAATCGAATGGCTAAAATTCTCATAATCGATGACGACAGTTCTATCTGTGAAACCATTGACCTTTATCTGACCGAAGAGGGACATGAGGTACACACGGCCATGACCGGCACGGACGGGTTGAATAAGTTTGTGCAAACCTCGCCGGATGTTGTTATTCTCGACATAAGACTTCCGGATATTGACGGATTCACTGTTCTTGAAGATATACGGGAGGATGACGAGGACGCGAAGGTAATCATGATTACCGCTCATCATGACATGGACACGACGATTAACGCCATGAAAGAGGGCGCTTTTGATTATATCCGCAAACCCATCAACGTTGACGAGCTGGACATAACTATCCGCAAAGCACTCAAATCCATCGAAATGGAAAAGAAGATAAATGGTCTCCTCATGGAGCCTTCCCGGCAGTTCAAGGTTGGCGATATTATCGGCACGGGCAAGGACATGAGCGAGATATTCAAGACCATTGGCATAGTCTCCCAGAGTAAGACGACCGTACTGATACAGGGTGAGAGCGGAACGGGAAAGGAGCTAATCGCCAAGGTCATACACAACAACACTTCTCCTAATGAGCCTTATATTGGGGTCAACTGCTCCGCCATCGTGGAAACCCTCCTCGAATCTGAACTCTTCGGACATGAGAAGGGTTCCTTTACGGGCGCCTTCGCCCGGAAGTTTGGAAAATTCGAGCTTGCCCGCTACGGTACGGTATTCCTGGATGAGATCAGTGAGATGTCCATAAACCTGCAGGCGAAACTCTTGAGAGTGCTTCAGGAGATGGAGTTCGAAAGAGTCGGCGGCAAGGACCATGTTAAGGTAAACGCAAGGATCATCACTGCTACGAATAAAGACCTCAAAACCCTCCTGAAGGAGGGGAAATTCCGGGATGATCTTTTTTATCGCCTTAATATCGTATCCATTCATATTCCTCCTCTCAGAGAGAGAAGAGAAGACATCGCGCCCCTCGTCGATTATCTGATTACCAAGATTAACCGCGATCTTCATAAGCGCATCTTGGGTGTGTCCGACGAGTTAATGAATACATTTCTTAAATACAGCTGGCCTGGAAACGTCAGAGAATTGGAGAATCTCCTTGTCAGGGCCGTTGTCGTCGCCAAGGGACAGATCCTCGGGAGAGGAGACTTCCCGGAACTGCTGGAGGATATTGAAAATAAGTGCGAGCCTGAAGAAAGCGGCGGAATTGACCTCATGGAAACGGGGAAATTACTGACACTCGATGAGATTGAAGAAAAATACATCCGGAAAGTCATCAAGGCAAGCGGTAACAAAACGAAGGGAGAGATATGCGAAATACTCGGCATCTCCCGGCCGACCTTTGAAAGGAAGTTGGAAAAATACGGGATCACTCTTGAACTTGACGGATGAACGCATTTCGCAAAATGTCTTCTTAAAATAGTGTGCGGTTAGAACAGGATTATGAAAATTGTATCAGCAGAATTTGCCAAATCTGCAACTCTACCTTCCCAATATCCCGAAGGGAAACTCCCCGAGGTTGCCTTTGCCGGCAGATCCAACGTGGGAAAATCTTCTCTCATCAATACCATTGCCCGGAAAAAGAACCTTGCCAGGACAAGCAGCACGCCTGGTTGCACCCGGCTCATTAATTTCTTTATCGTGAACAATGATATCTCCCTCGTGGACCTGCCGGGGTATGGTTACGCAAAAGCGCCGATAGCATCAAGAAGAGAATGGGGGCCGATGATCGAGACGTACCTCAAAGAGAGGGAGTCCTTGGAATCTGTCATCGTTATTCTTGACGTGCGAAGGCACCCTTCGGAGCAGGATCTCACCCTCATCAACTGGCTCCGCCATTATGAGATAACTCCCACAATTGTCCTTACAAAAATAGACAAGGTTTCCCGAAGTCAGGCAAAGGTCCGTCAGCGAAAAATAAAGGAACTGCTGGGACTGACCGCAGATCCCATCCTTTTTTCCGCTCGGACTGGCGAAGGAAAAGACGTCATCTGGGGCGCAATAAAAGACCTATTGGCCAGAAATATACCTGTCTGAATCATCCTACCGCCCATATATTCCACCCCTCTCATGCGTGCATATCTCAGAAAAACTCGCGACAATAGTTGAAACGAGATCTTCCTATTAGGCGCAATGTCCGCCCTGCGACGGCGCTGTGCGGCGGGTGATATTTTCTCGTTTCATTAAAGACGATTGAATGTTTCTTTAAATATCGGGCCCCATGCAAGGCGTCAAAAGCCGGGGTCTTCAACTTACTCAATAACAAATGCTGCTCATTATCGATATGTTACAAGTATCGCAGGAGGATTGTGAAAACTGGCATGAATATTTCATTACTACAAGTCGAAAGAAATAAAGAAATGCAGGAGGAAGGTACATGAAAAAGATATTAGAGACATTGGTTCTCTCGGTATTTGTTGTGCTGGTGACAGCGACCTTCGGGCTCGCCGAGTATGCGGCGACAACTGTGCGCGACTTCCCGTACTTCCAGTTTGGTTGTCTGATTGTCGGCGGGGTGACAATTATATCTCTGAGACACAAATACCAGAAGATGTACACCCGGGAGTTGGTGGCCGTTTTTTGCCTGTATACTATGCTCATCGCCCTCTTCACTGTACCGGTAATCACCGCCATCAAGACCGTGGTGAACTGAGGATGGCGGCATGACTGTCGTTCCCTGGCGGTGAGACATATTGTCAGGGAGGACTCAAGAGGCAATCGGTATGGCAGCAATAACAAAAACACAGCAGCAGAGGAGTTACCGGTCTGTGCTCATAATGAGTGTATGGGGGCATGTCATCGTGATTCTCTCATTTCTCTTCCTCTATGTGGGGAAATTGTTAGATGA
>CAITLA010000023.1 GCA_903893135.1 uncultured Syntrophaceae bacterium
AAGCGGTCGCGGTCTTCGGCAAGATCGATTGTCTCCGGGGAAGTCCCTATGATCTTAACGCCCGCCTGATGGAGCTCGTTCGCAATATTCAGAGGTGTCTGTCCCCCGAATTGAACGATAACACCATCGGGTTTTTCCTTCTCGTAAATGGAGAGCACGTCCTCCACGGTAAGGGGCTCGAAGTATAGTTTGTCCGAGGTATCGTAGTCTGTGGATACGGTCTCCGGGTTGCAGTTCACCATGATAGACTCGTAGCCCTCGTCGCGGAGGGCAAAGGCTGCATGAACGCAGCAGTAATCGAACTCAATCCCCTGGCCGATTCGATTAGGTCCGCCACCAAGGACCATGATCTTCCTGCGGTTGCTTACGCCGACTTTATCCGGGGCATTGTAGGTTGAGTAATAATAAGCAGCGTCTTCCACTCCGCTCACCGGCACGGGCTCCCATCTCTGGCCAAGCCCCAGGGCCAGGCGCCGCTGCCGTATAGTCTTCTCAGGAACCTTGAGGAGCATGGCAAGGTAACGATCTGAAAAGCCGTCCCTCTTTGCCTGCAGCAGAAGGTCGTCGGGCAGTTTCTCCATGCGATACTGGCTGATCTTCTCCTCAAGCTCCACGAGTTCCTTCATCTGCTTTATGAACCAGCGTTTGATATAGGTTCTCTTGTAGAGATCTTCCACGGAAGCTCCTTTCCTCAGGGCCTCGTACATGATAAACTGACGTTCACTCGATGGTTCATAGAGGAGATCCATGAGTTCTTCGAGTGTCTTCTGGTGGAAGTTCTTCACGAAACCAAGGCCATACCGACCCTTCTCCAGGGAGCGGATGGACTTCTGAAAGGCCTCTTTATATGTTTTGCCGATACTCATGACCTCACCGACGGCGCGCATCTGGGTGCCAAGTTTATCCTCGGCGCCGGGGAACTTCTCGAAATCCCAGCGGGAGAATTTGACTACTACATAATCGCCCCAGGGTATATATTTATCGAGAGTGCCTTCACGCCAGTAAGGAATTTCGTCAAGGGTGAGGCCGCCGGCAAGAAGTGATGAGACGTACGCAATGGGGAACCCCGTAGCCTTTGAGGCGAGGGCCGATGAGCGTGAGGTTCTGGGATTGATCTCGATGACGACGACTTGCCCCGTTTCAGGGTTATGGGCAAACTGGATATTTGTGCCGCCGATGACTTGGATGGCCTCGACGATGTCATAAGAGTACTTCTGGAGGCGCTTCTGGAGTTCGGGATCAATGGTGAGCATGGGGGCCGTACAGTAGGAATCACCCGTGTGTACCCCCATGGCATCCACATTTTCTATGAAGCACACAGTGATCATCTGATTCTTCGCGTCACGGACTACTTCAAGTTCTAATTCCTCCCAACCCAGGACCGATTCCTCTATCAGAATCTGCCCCACAAGGCTTGCTGATATGCCACGGCTCGCCACTGTGCGGAGTTCTTCAAGGTTGTAAACCAAGCCGCCTCCGGTTCCTCCCATGGTATATGCAGGTCGGATTACAACGGGGTAACCGATTCTTGCTGCGATATCCTTAGCCTCCTCAACGGTGTAAGCTGGTTCGCTCCGGGGCATCTCGATCCCAAGCTTATTCATCGTCTCCTTGAAGGCAATACGGTCCTCACCTCTTTCGATGGCATCCACCTGGACTCCGATGACCTTGACGCCGTATTTCTTGAGGACACCTGTGCGGTGGAGTTCTGAGGTAAGATTGAGGCCGCTCTGCCCGCCGAGGTTGGGCAGGATCGCATCGGGTCGTTCATTTTCGATGATCTCTGTGAGGTACTGGAGGTTTAATGGTTCCACGTAAGTGGCATCGGCCATTCCCGGATCTGTCATGATAGTGGCCGGGTTGGAATTTACCAGAACGATCTCGTAGCCGAGCTTGCGCAAAGCCTTGCAGGCCTGGGTACCCGAATAATCGAACTCACATGCCTGGCCTATCACGATGGGGCCTGATCCTACGATCAACACTTTGTTAATATCAGGGCGTTTGGGCATAGAATTATCCTTTAACTATAAGTGAACATCACAATTCTTAACGCAACCTCCCATGCATTGGAGTTTCGTGACCTTTGAAAAACACCCTGTTTGTCATTGCGAACGAAGTGAAGCAATCTCATAAGCCATTGACGTCAGATAGATTGCCGCGGCGCTCACGCGC
>CAITLA010000024.1 GCA_903893135.1 uncultured Syntrophaceae bacterium
CTTCGTGAGTCCCTTGTATCGGGGGTCGTGGCCTGGATAACGTGGATCGCTTTCTTCCAGCGCCGGGGGCCGGACATCATAACTTCGCCGCCAGAGCTTCACCTGATCTTCCCCATATTTCTCTGCCGTCTGAGCCTTATTGAGTCCCTGCAGCGCCCCGTAGTGGCGTTCGTTCAACCTCCAGTCATAATGGACGGGGAGCCACATAATGTCCATCTTATCAAGAACTAGCCAGAGCGTCCGGGCGGCGCGTTTCAAAACGGACGTGAAGGCAATATCAAATACAAACCCCTGTTCTTTAAGGATACGCCCGGCCTCTTCTGCTTCTCCGAAGCCCTTTTCCGAGAGATCCACGTCGGTCCATCCGGTAAAGATGTTTTCCTTATTCCAGGTGCTTTCGCCATGACGGAGCAGCACGATCTTTTTCATTTCGCATCTTCCTTTGTCTCACCTCTAAGGTCAATGATCTCCATGCGGTTGTTTGCCTCCGGGTGTCTCGATGACGGTCCTTCGGTCAGGATCACGAGATTTCCCTTCAGCTCATGGGTCCGCAACCAATCCCCTACATAAGCATTCCAGTCCTCAGGATGCTCGTGCTCGCAAACCGGATAGACCCCACTGGTGAACATGAGTCGCTGACAGGTATCCTCCCGGGAAACTTACCCCCACGATCCACACGGGGAGCTTGAACCGGGCTATGGACCGCGCCGTTGTACCGCTGCGGGTCGGAACAAATACGGCTGCGGGGGTGATGCGTTCCAAAGCCGCCTCGACGCTCAAGGCGATCAGATCCGTGACACTGACCGGGCCAGTGCGTTCATGGGTTGGTAGAGTAGCATCAGGTCTTGAAATATCACATTCTGCCTTCTGTTTCCCTCGCAAGCTCTTTGCTAACGTTAGTATGTTGAATCTTCAGGTAATCCGCAATCTCTTTCAGCAGATACCCATGAGCGACATGAGCATGGTAGACTGCACCTAGATATTCGATTCGTATCGGTCTCGCCATAGAAGTAACCACAGCAGATAATTACTTATATTTCAAGACCTGACCATAGAAGTGCTTTGACCGCTGCTTTTAAAAGTTATTGTTTTTTAAATGTTTCGTCAAAAAGCTATTAAGCTGGTTAATAAAAGCCTGGCATTCCTTTTTACCAAATACCGATGGACCGCCCGTCATCATGCCGCTGTCTCTTAGCCCAGTCATCAGGTCACGCATAGCCAGTTTATCCTTGATGTTGCCCTCCGTATAGAGATTACCTCTAGGGTTGAGCGCAAAGGCACCCTTGGCAACCACCCGGTCTGCAAGCGGGATGTCGGCAGTAATCACCAGGTCGCCATTCTGTGCCAGTTCAACGATCCGATCATCGGCAAGATCAGGTCCATCAGGGACTATAATGCTTGAAATGATAACTGACGGTTCATAACGTACCCTTTTGTTGGCCACAAAAACCAAGGGCACATGCAAGCGTATAGCGGTCCTGATCAGTAGATCTTTGGCCGCATTCGGAAATCCATCCGCATCGACATATATTTGCATTCATGACCTTCTCAGTAAAAAAACTGGAATTCAGCTTCAGTCATCCAAAATCTCTTTGACTCGGCCTATTATGCCGCCTTGTAGGCGCACCTTGATGCCATGAGGATGACTGACCGATTTTGTGAGAATATCCTTGACGATGCCTTCAGACAGTTCACAACTGGACTGATTCTGCTTCTGGACGACCTTCACATGCATCCCAGGTTTAATGTTTGATCGGTTATTTCCATTCATAGTTAATTTCCTTTCGCACGGCTGTAGCCGCTACCGCGCTAACTGGTCTCCGGACGGGGTATTCCCGCTGTTCCCTGTAGTTGAGCTTTTTTGTGAAAGCCTTTTTTCGAAGGAGTGTGATTCAATGCCGGTGATGGCGGTAACTGACTTTTCCGGTATAAGCATGCAGCTTTCTGTGATCTCTATACCGATTCTTTCAAGCTGGAGGAGGCGGTACATCGCTTTTTGCGTTTCCAGAAACAAATCGCCATAGCCTGCGGAATAGCGTTTCCTCAGCAGTTTCCTGTTTTCCCTCCTTAACGACTGGTTGAAATAGTCCATGATCCAGTCCAGGGACGCATCGACTATCTCGCTCGCTGCTGCATCCAACACGATACCGCGGGTCACATTCGCACC
>CAITLA010000025.1 GCA_903893135.1 uncultured Syntrophaceae bacterium
GGATCATTGTAGGGTGCGTCCTCGCGGGAGCGGTGCATGACATGGTAGTGCTCTTTGCTTCGGTAAGACATAAAGGGCAGAGCCTAGCAAAGATTGCTGAAAGCGAGATTGGAAAAATGGCAGGAACGGTCGCTTCCTTTGCGTTTCTTTTCATTCTCGTCTTGACCCTCGCCGGTCTTTCCATCGCGGTCGTGAACGCCATGTTTGAAAGCGCCTGGGGGACGTTTACCGTTTTTTCCACATTACCCATCGCTTTCCTCATGGGAATCTGGATGTATAAAATACGCCCCGGGGATGTGCTGGGGGCGACTATTATCGGCGTCGGCCTCCTGGCCGGAGCGATAATGGTAGGACCTTATATCGCGGCAAGTCCCACATGGGCCCCGATATTCACACTCACGAAAAAACAGATCTCTGTTTTTATACCCATCTACGGGTTCGCAGCCTCGGTTCTTCCGGTCTGGATGCTTCTCTGTCCCCGTGATTATCTCTCCACATACTTGAAAATAGGGACCATAGCGATGCTAGTTATAGGAATTTTCATTGTCCGGCCTGATTTCCAGATGGCTGCTCTTACGCCCTTCATCTACGGAGGAGGCCCCATTGTCCCCGGCCCGGTGTATCCCTTTGTCATGATCACCATTGCCTGCGGCGCTATATCGGGCTTTCACGCCATCATCGGCTCGGGAACGACCCCGAAGATGATCGGAAACGAGCGGGACGTCTTGTTTATCGGTTACGGAGCGATGCTTGTTGAAGGAGTCGTGGCTATCATGGCCCTCGTTTCCGCATGCGTCCTGGTTCCGGCCGATTACTTCGCCATCAACGCGGCTCCCGCAGTTTACGCGAAACTCGGCATGGTTCCCGTCAACCTTCCCGATCTTGCCGCACAGGTCCAGGAAAAGATTCAGGGCCGGCCCGGAGGCGCGGTTTCCCTCGCCGTGGGCATGGCTTATATCTTTTCGTCTATACCATTTATGAAAGGACTGATGTCGTACTGGTACCACTTCGCCATCATGTTCGAAGCGGTGTTTATTCTCACGGCTGTCGACACGGGCACAAGGGTCGGAAGGTTCTTCCTCCAGGAAATGATTGGCAAGGTCATCCCGAAGTTTACGGAAAAACGCTGGATACCGGGCATCATCATAACCAGTTTCCTCTTCACAGGCGCCTGGGGTTATCTCGTGTATACCGGAGACATAACGACGATCTGGCCGCTCTTCGGCATGAGCAACCAACTCCTTGCCTCCTGCGCCTTGATCATCGGAACAGTCATGCTGATCAGGATGGGGAAATTGAAGTATGTGTGGATGACCGCCGTTCCCGGTATTATCATGGCCGTTACGACGCTGTATGCGGGATACCTGAACATCACTTTAAACTATCTTCCGAAACAAAATTATCTTCTTGCGGTGCTCTCGATAATCGTCATGGTGTTGGTTATAATAATATTTATTTCGGCAGCTAAGCGCTGTTATGATCTTCTTCAAATCAGGATACCGGTTAAAGATCGATACGGCGATCTAGTTCTCGAAGTGGTAGAAGAATAAGAACCTAATGCTAACGAAAAAGGAGGCGTTATGGAAATAAAAAAGATTCTCTTCGCGACAGACTTCATGGCAGGCGCCGCGCAGGCAACTGCATATGCGGCAGACTTGGCAGAGCGGTATGGAGCAAAACTATATGTGGTCCATGTAATTCACGACGTAGGCAAGATGACTGCATGGTATGCCCCGAAAGTTAATCTGAGCGAGCTCAAAAAGGCCATGGAAGAAAAGTCCAAACAGGAGCTGCAACAGTGTTGTACGTTAGGACTTGGTGGATACAAGAACGTCGAGTACCGATTGTTAACGGGAATCCCCGACGAGGAAATCCTGAAATTCCAGAAGGAAAACAACATAGACTTGATCGTTATCGGTACCAACAGCCGTAAGATGGCCTACAACAGAAGAATCTTCGGTAGTACGGCGGACAGGGTTGTTAACTATTCCCCGTGCCCGGTGCTGACCGTAATGCCTGCCGGCGAGGAAGGACCGGAAAGCAAAGATCCTAAATTGTGCAGTGCGGGAGAAATCCGTTTCTAAGAATGTGTTAGTGGAGGGCGCTCGTTGCAAGCGGGCGCCCTTTTCTTATGCTCACGCCGGATTCAGATCGACCATGAAAAGAAATCTGAACGATTACAAAAAAGAGATGCAGGAACTTGAGACACGGTCTCACAGAATGCATGAGAACGCGTCTCCTGAAGTCAATCACACACGCGTCAAGAAGAAAGAACCGCGAGTTACGCCGCCGATGTCCATAAAATGGGCCAGATTAATGCCGGGATTGATGGCCATCCTTATGGCTATTCTCACACTTATCTTTCTCATCATCTCTGAAGCACTAAAGAAACACTGAACAGATATATCTCATCAATCGAAAATAATCGCGAACAATAATATTAATATTTCTCATAAGCTTTGCCTGCACAAAGAGGCGGTAGTTGAAGGATGAATCGCCGCAATCAACACGCAAAGAGCTCACCCATAAATTTACGTGAAACCGCTCCAAATAAATGCAGGCCGAATTACTGTCATTCTCACTTCGGAAATGCCTTCAGAGGAGCAGGCTTGCCATCAGGCACGGCCGTGCGCGTACCGTTCATAATCATGGCGAGAAAAGTGTAATAACCTTTAATGCCGAGCATGTCGATGACACCCCGTTCGTCAAAGTGTTTCAGTGCACGTTCATAAGTCGTATCGGTAATGCTCTTATTGATATGGAGTCGCGTCATCCAAGGAGCTTGATTTAAGGGATAAAATATGACATTCTCCAGACGGAAAATACAGAAGAAGGAGGCAGGCTTTTAAATATATGGACTACCGGGTTATAATAATAGGTTGCGGTCCGGCGGGCATATTTACGGCGCTGACCCTTGCAGAAAACGGCATCGATGGAGTCATCCTCCTTGAACAGGGAAACGACCTCGAGAAACGTGAACGGGGTGCTGTAAGAGACGTGCTTTGCGGGTGGGGAGGAGCCGGTGCTTTCAGTGACGGTAAGCTCAACATCTCTACTGAGGTAGGGGGATACCTTTCGGAATTTCTCGACAAGAACGCATTAATAGAGCTTTTGCATAGTACAGACGGGATTTTTGTCAAATATGGTGCGCCGAACCGCATCTTCGGCGAATCAGCTGTGTCAGTCGAGGAAATTGCAGATCAATCCCGTGCGGCGGGTCTCGAATTTATTCCTACGGTTATTCGTCATATAGGCACGGAAAACTGCAAGCGCATTTTAAATAACATGAGAAAAGCCCTTGACGGTAAAGTCGAAGTCAGGACATGCAGCCAGGTGCAATCATTACTTCACGAAGAGGGAAAAATCAGAGGTGTGAAACTCACCGGTGGTCAGGTGATCAACAGTGATTATGTCGTTGCTGCGCCAGGCAGGGTCGGTGCCCACTGGATGAAGGGAGAGGCAGATGCGTTAGGACTTACGACAATGACGAGTCCTGTAGACATTGGCGTCCGTGTAGAGCTGCCGGCGACGATTCTCAAGAGAATTACGGACATCACCTATGAACCCAAGCTGATTTTCTACTCAAAGACATTTGACGACAAGGTCCGCACCTTCTGCATGAATCCTTATGGCGAGGTCGTGATTGAGGAAAACGAGGGCATCACAACCGTAAATGGTCACAGCTATGCCAAGCGAAAGAGTGACAACAGCAATTTTGCTATTCTCGTAAGCAGTACCTTTACGGAACCTTTTCGTGATCCCATCGCATACGGTCGCTACATTGCGAGACTGGCAAACCTCTTGGGTGGTGGTGCGATAATTCAGAGGCTGGGAGACTTGCTTGCCGGCAGGAGATCCACGCGAGATCGCATTGACCACTGCGTCACAAGACCTACACTCCTCCAGGCCACACCGGGCGACCTGAGTTTCGTATTTCCGTATCGTCATTTGCAGAGCATCATCGAGATGCTTCAGGCTCTCGATAAACTTGCTCCGGGAGTTTATTCCCGGCACACCCTGCTGTATGGAGTGGAGGTTAAATTTTATTCGAATCGCATCGAAGTATCGCCGGAAATGGAAACAAGAGTGAAGAATCTTTTTGCCATCGGCGACGGAGCCGGGATCACGAGGGGCTTATTACAGGCATCAGCAAGTGGCGTATTGGCAGCACAGGCTATTTCTTCGCGTATAACGGGGATTCGCTCTGACAAATAAGATTAAATTAAGTTTTTCAGTCAGCAAATTTCCACCGTGTGGATGGCTAATTTTCTGTAATCAGGAGGCGACATGAAAATTGTTGTTAAGAAAGGGGAGATTACTGAGTTCAGGACAGAGGCGGTAATTGTACCATGCTTTGAAGGTCGAAGAGAACTGCAGGGTAAAGTGAAGCTTCTGGATAAAAAGAGCGGTGGATTGATAAAACAGATAATCGGTGCGGGGGATTTTACAGGCAAGCTTTTTGAGTTATCTGTGAGGTATACAGGGGGAATCATACCTGCAAAGCGCATTGTCCTGGTGGGTGTCGGTAAAAAAGCGGATTTCACCACGGAAAAATTGAGGGGTGCATTCGCGACGGCGGCTCGGTGCGTAAGATCACTCAAACTGAGCGAGTTTTCCACATCACTGGATTTCATATTTCTCAGTAAACCGCTCGATGAGATAGCCAGGGCTGTTGTAGAGGGCGTTTCCCTCGGCCTTTATCAATATACGTCCTTTAAGACGATCGACAGGGATAAGATAAGAGCGATAAAAGAATTTACAATAATCGAAGAAAACGAAAAAGCATATAATATTATAAGAGCTGCAGCTAAGGAGGCAGAGATTATCTCATGCGCTGTATGCTTCGCCAGGGATATGGTGTCCGCTCCGGGAAACGAAATGACGCCGACAGACATGGCTCATGAAGCACGTAAGATTGCCAAGAGAAAGAATGTTAAACTAAAGGTGCTTAATGAGACGGAGATGAATAAGATCGGCATGAGCGCCTTTTTGGGCGTTGCCAGGGGAAGTGAGGAGCCGGCGAAGTTCATCGTTCTGGAATACTGGGGAGGAAATAAGTCTGATCCGCCTGTGGCTCTGGTCGGCAAGGGATTGACCTTCGATAGCGGCGGTATATCAATAAAGCCATCGGAGAAGATGGATGAGATGAAATCCGACATGGCAGGCGGTGTGGCGGTCATGGGCGCCATAATGGCAGCCGCCGATTTGAGTCTCAAAGTCAATGCTGTCGGCCTGATACCTGCTACGGAGAACCTGCCTGGCGGAAGGGCGTATAAACCAGGCGATATTCTAAAATCATTATCGGGTCAGACTATTGAAGTCTTAAGCACGGACGCAGAAGGCCGCCTGATTCTGGCCGACGCGCTTACCTATGCCGGAAGGTTCAAGCCGGCAGCTATTATTGATCTTGCTACATTGACTGGCGCCTGCGTTATTGCCCTAGGCGATCACGTGACGGGAATGATGGGAACGGATGATAGGCTGAAGCATAAGATCCAGGATGCAGCAAATGCCACAGACGAGAAGGTCTGGGAGCTCCCTCTATGGGAAGATTATCATGAGTTGATAAAGAGCGATGTGGCGGATTACAAAAATCATGGCGGAAGACCTGGCGGGGCAATAACAGCCGCTGCATTTCTAAGCAAGTTCGTAGGCAACTACCCCTGGGTGCATTTAGATATAGCCGGCCCGGCATGGCTTACGAGGGACAAACCCTATATCCCCAAAGGGGCTTCCGGTGTTGGTGTCCGCTTGATGGTGCAATTCCTAAAAGACTGGCAGAAACGGAGTAAAAGTTGACGACCAATGGGGATGCTTCTTGAAATCAAAAACCTCAGCACCCATTTCAATACAGACTACGGTGTGATAAAGGCTGTTGATCGTCTCGACCTTGCTATCGATGAAGGGGATACACTGGGAGTCGTTGGCGAGTCCGGTTGTGGAAAAACGGTACTTGCCCTGTCCATTCTGCGTTTGATACCAAGCCCGCCCGGCAAGATCGTTTCCGGTAATGTCTTCTTTAATGGCGTGGATCTTCTAAAGCTCGATAGTGAAGAAATGCGCAGAATCAGGGGCAAGGATATCTCCATGGTTTTCCAGGAGCCGATGACTTCACTGAATCCCGTCTTGCGTATTGGCGATCAGATCACCGAGATTATAAAGCTGCATTTGGCGCTTGGACGGAAAGAGGCCATGGACCGCGCCATGGAAATGCTCTCCCTTGTGGGGATGCCCTCGCCCGATGCAATCGTCAGGAATTACCCCCATCAGATGAGTGGCGGCATGCGTCAGAGGGTCATGATCGCCATGGCGCTTTGCTGCGGTCCCAGGCTTATGCTTGCAGATGAGCCGACAACAGCCCTTGATGTGACCATCCAGGCGCAGATTTTGGAACTCATAGGCAGACTGAAAAAAGATATAGGAACATCGGTAATCCTGATTACCCATGATCTTGGCGTGATAGCAGAAGCTGCAGAGCATGTGGCCGTCATGTATACCGGGCAGGTTGTTGAATACGCCTCTGTGGAGAACCTCTTCTCCACACCGCTTCACCCGTATACAGTGGGTCTCATGGAATCGATTCCGAAAATTGATGCTCCTTGGGGACGGGATGAACATCTGAAAGTTATACCCGGTGTTGTCCCTGGTCTTCATAATCTTCCCAGAGGATGCACTTTTCAGGACAGATGCCCTCACACTATGCAAATTTGCAGGGAGGAGGAGCCGCAATTGAAGGAACATTTGCCTATGCATAGAGTACACTGCTGGCTTTATGAACAAAAATGAAGATAGTCTTGGTCGATATTCAGGGAATAAAAAAATACTATAACGTCCGTGCCGAATTCCTCGCGAGAGAACGAGCCTCCGTCAAGGCTGTTGACGGCGTTTCCCTCAAAATATACAGCGGTGAAACACTGGGGCTTGTCGGTGAGAGCGGTTGCGGGAAATCTACTCTCGCACGACTGATTATGAGGCTCGATCTGCCTACGGAAGGCAGGATCTTCTTTGAAGGTGAAGACATCTTCAAATTATCCGGCAAGGATCTGAAAGCCTACCGCAAGAAAGTTCAGATTATTTTTCAGGATCCATATGCATCTCTGAATCCCCGAAGAACGGCAGGGAGCACCATCGGGGAACCGCTCCTCATCAATCAGATAAATGATCGTGAGGGAAGGGCCCTTGAGGTCGCCCGTATTATGGATATCGTCGGGCTGACGAGGGAACAGAAGGATAGGTATCCTCATGAGTTCAGCGGCGGTCAGAGGCAGCGTATCGGTATCGCAAGAGCCATTATTCTTAAACCACAATTGATCGTTGCCGATGAGCCGGTTTCCGCACTCGATGTGTCTATCCAGGCTCAGATATTGAACCTTCTCAAAGATCTGCAGAAAGAATTTAATTTGACCTACATATTTATTTCGCATGATCTCAGTGTGGTAAGGCATGTGAGCGACAGGGTTGCGGTGATGCATTTCGGTAAGATCGTCGAGCTTGCAGATAATCAAGAACTCTACGAACACCCGCTGCATCCGTACACTATAGAACTTCTGTCAGCGGTGCCGGCGCCTGATCCCGGAAGAAAGAAGCAGCGGTTGATGCGGGAGGGAGAGATTACAGGCACGACCGATGGTCCGGGAAGATGTCCATTTTATCCCCGGTGCCCCGCCAGGGTTGAAATATGTGATAAGGACGACCCGGAGTTGAAAGACCGTGGTGGCGGACATTTCGTGGCATGCCACATGGAAGGATAAGCCGTACCCCCTATCAATTATTATCATAATCATTGGCCGGTGACGCGGAAATTCTGATATGTGGGAGGAACATGTTTTCTTTAGAGCGGGCGCGAGATATAATCTGCAGAACATCAAATCTTTTCTTCAATCATGCGGAACTCTCTTTTCTTCCAGAATAAGATTACAAAGAAGGCGAGCAAATTCGAGATGGGTTGCGCCGCCCATACGCCCGTTAATCCAAAGAGCGACGGAAGAAAGAGAAGCATGGGTATAAGAAGTAGGGTGTCACGCATCATTAATAAAAGCATGGATGTCAATCCCTTGCCCAGGCCAATAAACATATTAATCCACACAATAATCGGACCACCTAAGAGAAGCATGGTGGCAAATATCCTCACGGCAGGCACAGCAATAGTGAGCAGTTCCTGATCGCTCGTGAAAAGGAGCAGAATAGGGTAGGCAAATACTTCAAGAATCACAAACGCCGTTGTTGAGAAAAGGACAGATATCTTGACGGCAACATTAACCGTTTCCATGAGCCGTTTATGGAGTCCGGCGCCCTCGCTGAAACCAACCATGGGCATTATACCGTGTCCCATGCCGAATAAAACCATAATGACAAGGTGGTTGATCCGGAAACAGAGACCAAGGGCTGCGATGGCCATGGGTCCGAAGGCTCCAAGGACATGGTTGTAAACTATCATGACGAGACTAAAGAAAAAGTTCATGATAACTGTAGGGAATCCCGTCTGATAGATAGAGGCTATTATGGAGAAATTGGGAATCATGTGTGACCAGTTTAAATTATACCTGGACGCATTCATTCTCAGATAATACAGGGAGAGAAGGCTCGCCAGAAAATATGAGACGACCGCGGAAATTGCGGCGCCCAAAATGCCCAGCATTGGAAACAAACCCAAACCAAAGATGAGGAAGGGATCGAGGATAGCACCGGTCGATGACATGACCAGTATGACGTACATTGATGCCTTGGGATTTCCTTCAGCCCTGAGCAGGTTGTTGGAGACCATGAGACACAGTAAGAAAGGGGAGCCTATTACGACAGTGACGAGGTATTGTCTGGACAGGGGAAGAATGTCTCCTGTGGCACCGAAAATCTCAAGGATTGTATCTTGATAAATCAGTGTTATTACGATGATGACCAATCCCAGTAAGGCACAAAGAAGTATCGCCTGACCGGCGGTTTGCCGGGCCTTTGTATGCTGTCCGGCGCCGAACATGCGTGCCGCAAACGAACCGGCGCCGACACCAGTGCCCACGCCGATGGCGCCAAATATTATTTGAATGGGAAAACACACGGTTAATGCAGCAACAGCCTGGGGGTCAAGCCGGGTCAGCCAGAAAATATCGACAAGATTGTAGAGGGCCATCGCAAACATTGCGGCTATAGACGGCCAGCTCATTTTCAGAAGCAGCGGAAGAATGGGACCTTTCCCGAGGTCAAGACCATCTTTTTTCATATCACTTGCTTGGAATAGCGACTCATTATCATCTGTTCTTTGCAGCATGATGAATGCAAGGACAGATCTCCAAAGAGGAGGGAATCATACAATGCACCTGATTTCTGCGTACATAGGCATAGGAATGACAAGCTCTTTGCGAAACGGGCTACGGGTCTTCAAATCTTTGCATTTCTGGCCGCGTAGTTATATAACACGGCCTTTCGCATACACGGATTAAGATTATATATCAATATAATTCAGGCACGAGAGAAGTAGATTCGCAAGATACAGGGCCATGCAGAAAATGACTTTCAATTTGATTGTAATCTTGGGGCCGACGGCGTCAGGCAAGACGAAATTGGCTGCCCGCCTGGCAAGGGATAGGGGCTCCGAGATAATATCGGCAGACTCGCGGCAGGTATACCGGGGCATGGACATAGGGACAGGCAAAGATTTCGGTGAATATGTCTTTGATGGATTGGCTGTTCCGTGTCACCTCATAGACGTAGTAGATCCGGACTATGAATTCAGTGTCTTTGATTATCAGATGAATTTTTCTCGTCTCTTCACCGATATTTCGTCAAGAGGCGTAGTTCCGATCATGGTCGGTGGAACGGGTCTGTATATTGAAGCAGTAATGAAACGGTACAGGTTATTGGAAGTTCCGGAAAATGTGCAGTTAAGGCATGAACTCGAAAAGGAAGAAATGAAGGAATTAGCGAAGCGACTTATCGAACTCAATCCTGCGGTGCACAACACAACTGATCTCTTGGATCGAAAGCGACTAGTCCGCGCCATAGAAATCATGGAGTTTACAAGAGCTCACAATAATCACGAATCTCATTTTCCCTCGATAGTTGCCTTGGCTATCGGTATCCGCTGGGAACGTTCCGAATTGCGCCAGAGGATTACGGATCGCCTTAATGCGAGATTGAAGGCCGGCATGATCGAAGAGGTAGAGAAGCTTCATCGGTCCGGAATCGGATGGGAAAAACTCGACTTTTTCGGTCTTGAATACCGGTATGTCGGACTCTATCTCAGAGGAATGATGAGCTATGGTGAAATGTTTCAAATGCTCAATACACGTATTCATCAATTTGCCAAGAAGCAGGAAACATGGTTCAGACGCATGGAAAAAAAGGGAACTACGATTCACTGGATAAACGGCGATGATTACGGGAAGGCAAGAGAGATCATAAACGGGCTGATGAAATAGATCGTGCATTTGCCTGAATAAGGGGATATTAGAGCAAAATTATCTGCTTTCCGGAAACGTCAGACGATCTTTACGTGAACGACATTCATCTAAAGAATGTTGGTTTGGCCGGAAGGGTTGAATTCGGTAGCGAGCGCATGGTGAACGATGCCATTCCCTAAGAATCGAAGATTCTCCGCAGCATGCTGCGGAGAGCTTCAATTGAAAAGTTCAAATGCAGATAAATTTATTCCATTGTGGAGGATTAGTAATGGTAGATGAAAAATATATCCGCAACTTGCTTATCGTTTTCTGCCTTGTCATACTTACACTGGGTGGCTGCGGATCAAAAGATGAAAAACAGGCAAGCGCGCAAACTGAACTTCAAAAGTCAGAGGCGTCCCGATCAGAAGAAACAGTTCCTGCAAACCCTCCTGCGCCGGCAGTTGCACCAACAGGAGGAGCTGCAGTCGTTATAGATGTAGATGGCTCAAAGCTTACCCATGGTCAAGTTGAGACAGAAATTAAGAGAATAATGTCGGCAATGAAAAAGCAGATGCCTGCCGACCGTCTTGAGCAGGCGAAGGAGAATGCGAGAAAGCAGGTCCTCAGTGACTTTACCGCAAAGACACTTCTGACAAACGAAGTAAAAAGACTGAACATCAGCGCAAGCGACGCGGAGGTAAAGGAGGCTGAAGAGCAGGTAAAGAATGATCTTCCTAAAGGCATGACAATTGAGGATCTCATGCAGAAGAACAAGATCACCAAGGAACAGATGCAGGAAGATCTGCGATTCAGGATCAAAATCAGTAAGCTCGTTATGATGCAGATGTCGGGTAAATCCAAACCGACGGATAAGGAAATAAATGAATTCTATCAGAAAAACAGAGACAAGTTCAAAATGCCAAAAGGTGTTCATGTTAGACACGTCCTGATAGCAAAGGCAGCGGGAGACGATAATAAGATGAAGGCGGAAAAGAAGGCGAAGGCGGAGGATTTACGAAGCCAGTTGCTGGCGGGAGCGAATTTTGCGGAAATAGCGAAAAAGAATTCTGACTGTCCCAGCAAGGAGACAGGTGGTGATCTAGGTGTATTCAGGCGGGGCGAAATGGTCAAGCAATTTGAAAATGCTGCATTCTCACAGGAGGTCAATGCCATAGGGCCTGTCGTGGAGACTGAATTTGGTTTCCACATAATTCAGGTGTTGGAGCGTCATGCCCCCAAGACGCTTGCCCTTGATGACAGGATGAAAGGGAATATCTCGACTTTTCTGGAACAACAGAAACAGCAGGAAACCTTTGATGCTATGTTAAAAAAATTAAGGGACAAGGCCAAAATCACAGTTTATAGAAACTGATGGAAATGAATTCGTCATATACGGGATTTCAGATGACGGATACCGTAGAACCATGCATTTACATCTTCCAGAAATCTTTCACGCTCATATATTAAATGGCAAATATATCTGTTCGTAATCATTTGTCGACACGCCGATATAGGGCATGCAATGCGTAGACTTAAGAAGGAAATACAGAAAGATGTGTCCCCGCAATAATTTTCTCTGGTCTATAAAACAATTAAATATGTCATATAATTATCGCCAATAGATCATCATGTCCGAGGATATGCCATATGGAAAGAAACAAGGCTCGTAAGGAAATAGAGAACAATGGATTAATTATAATATCTATCGGAGCCGTATTGGTTTATTGGTTTTTTGACTCATTGCTATCGGGTGTCGTTTTCGTGCGTCTGTTAATAGCGAGTCTGATTGTTACTTACGGCACTTTCACCCAGTATTTGATTAATTCTCAGAAGTCCGTTCAGAATGCACTGATGATGGCGCGTAACGATATGGAAGAGCAAGTGAAGGCGAGAACCGCCGAATTGGTGAGGGCAAATGAAGAATTAAAGAGAAGCGAAAGAATATTTCATACCTTGGCGCAAGTATCGCCTGTCGGTATCTTTCGCACTGATGCTCAAGGTGACTTTGTTTACGTGAACGATCGCTGGTGTGAAATTTCCGGCATGCCAATCGAAAAGGCACTGGGAAAGAATTGGGCAGACGCGATTCATTCCGAAGAGAGGGAGCGCGTCATAAGAAATTGGTACGGAAGCGTCCGGGAAAATCGTCCGTTTAATCTTGAATATCAATTTCATCATCTACCTGACGGCTCCTCGACATGGGTGCTGGGCCAAGCTACTGCCGAGTTTGGCGATGCCGGAGAAATAGGCGGCTACGTCGGGACCATTACGGATATAACGGAGCGAAAGCGGGCTGAAGAAGAACGTATGCACCTGGCCACAGCCATTGAGCAAACAGCAGAGGGTCTTATAGTAACTAATAGAGATTGGGTAATCCAATACGTAAACCCGGCCGTCGAGCGTATGACCGGCTACAGCAAGAGCGAGATCATAGGCAAGCATAGCCGTATTCTCAAGAGTGATAAGCATGACAGGGTCTTTTATAAGAATATAAGGGACACCCTCGCCCGGGGCGAGGTATGGGCAGGACATCTGGTGAACAGAAGGAAGGACGGTACTTTCTACGACACGGAGGTTACGTCTTCACCTGTTCTGGACAGCGCCTGCAACATAATAAGCTATGTAAGCATACACCGGGATATCACGCGTGAGGTGAGACTTGAGAGGGAACTCCGCCAAGCGCATAAGATGGAGGCCATAGGTACGTTGGCCGGCGGAATAGCCCATGACTTTAACAACATACTAATGGCTATTATCGGTTACACGGAGATAGCACTTTACAAAACCCCCGAAGGGACAACTCCAGTGCGACGTGACCTGGAGCAGGTACTGAAGGCCGGTTATAGAGCAAGAGACCTGGTGAACCAGATCCTTACCTTCAGCCATCAGTCCGATCAGGAGCGAAAAGTCATTGATATAGTACCGCCTGTCAAAGAGGCGCTCAAGCTGCTGCGCTCTTCATTGCCTAGCACCATTGAAATTCGTCAGGACATCGTAATTCCACCGGAAAAAGGGGTAATTCTGGCTGATCCGACTCAGATCCATCAGGTGTTGATGAACCTTTGCACTAACGCAGCACATGCAATGCGGGATAAAGGTGGTATATTGAGCGTGAGCTTGTCGAGTGTCGAGGCCGACGCGTATCTCGTTTCCCGGTATCCTGATCTGAAGCTTGGGCCTTATGTGAGACTGACAGTCGGCGATTCGGGCCATGGAGTGGACCCGTCGTTATTGGAACGGATATTCGATCCATACTTCACTACCAAGGGGCCGGGCGAGGGAACGGGAATGGGGCTTGCCGTCGTGCAGGGCATTGTCAAGAGACATGGAGGAATGATCACTGTTCATAGCGAAATTGGCAAAGGGACAACCTTTCATGCGCTTTTTCCAAGGATTGAGCAGGAGATTGTGCCGGAAGATATGCTGGCGGAAGCACTGCCTACGGGGAGTGAGAGAATATTGTTCATTGACGATGAAAAACCCCTTGTTGATTTGGGGAAGGAAATGCTGGAGTCGCTTGGCTACAGTGTAACCATCAAAACGAACAGTCTGGAAGCCTTGGAAACCTTCCGCGCCAAGCCTGATGCATTTGACCTGATCATCACTGATGTAACCATGCCGGCCATGACGGGCATAGAGTTGGCAAAGGAACTAATGGCCATCCGGCCGGACATTCCTATTATATTATGCACCGGATTCAGCGAGCTCATAAATGAAAAGCAGGCCAAAGAAATGGGGATTCAGGAGTTTGTCATGAAGCCTTTTGTCATTGGCAAACATGCTAAGATTATTCGCAAGGTACTAGAGCGGAAGTGATAATGTCGTGGAATCTGCAAGTACGCCGCATTGTGTATATGGCAAACAGCACGGAGTCAGAATGAGTGCTTCTTTTCGGGAAAGATGCCTCTTCTCACTTCATCAATATATTGATTGACGGCCTCTTTCATCTGCACATTGAGGTGTGCATATGTCTTGACAAATTTTGGTATGAATTTTTCAAACATTCCCACCATATCATGAAGTACCAGCACCTGACCGTCACAGTCAATGCCGGCGCCTATCCCTATCGTGGGA
>CAITLA010000026.1 GCA_903893135.1 uncultured Syntrophaceae bacterium
ACCTCAAGGGTACAGAGGCCGACCCCTTCGCGACAGGAAAGCCTGATCATTTCTGCCATGAGACTTGACGCGATCCCTGATTTCCTTAAGTCCTCCCTGACACAAATTTTGTGAACCTGAAGTTCTCCGGCAACGACCCAGTAGGTCACGTATCCGGCGATTTCATCATGCTGATCTGTGCGAACCGTGGCCACGAGGTTGCACGAGACGGGTATTTGAAGTTCCCGCATAAACACATCCCTGGGCCAGGGCTTGGAAAAAGATGAATTTTCAATGGCTAAAATCTCATCGAGATCTTCCATTGCCATATTTCTTATTTCAATCGAATTTTGATCCATCTGGCTTGGATATGCACATCCTGGGAAATACTGTTGGGAGGGAAACGCCATGGGATTATTTCATTGTCTCAATCATGCGGACCGGTGCATGATATATGCACAGTAATTCTCTATTCCACCTTCTTGCTCAACACCTCGCTGGCTAAATAAATATTTTTTTTGCCGTAGTCCTTTATATAAGAGGCAAAATCCTTCAGCTTCATTTCCTGCCTCTTTTCATCAAGTTTCAAAAGCATAGGCAGATTAACGCCGGTGACGACCTCCAGTTTCCCTTCCTTAAGGAAAGATAGAGAGATGTTTGAGGGCGTACCGCCGAAAAGGTCCGTCAGTATCAATACACCCTGGCCCTGATCCAGCTTTTTGATGTACTGGCTTATTTCCTTTTTTATCTCCTCCATCCCCTTCTTCTGATCTACGTAGACGTGGCCCACCCCTTCGAATTTCCCTTTTATCAGCTCGGCTGCCTTAATCAGTTCACTGCCGAGGTTGCCATGGGTTGTTATGAGAACTCCGATCATCGTCTATCTCCTGAATGTCTTCACCGATGCGTAAGCTAATTTATTGCCCTGCAATTGTCAAGGCTCATTTATTGTTTGCCCCGGAAAGTGGAAATCATTCAATTTAAAAAGAAGTTGAGCGAAACGGAATACCGTTTCCCTTTACATGCACGCATTTTGCACGCATTTTGCCTTGACACACAAAGCCCTCTTGTCTATACTTCCAGCACTCTAAATTAAGCACTTGCGGAAATTACGATCAGCAAGAATGGAACCCTCTTCACATCTTCGGTAGATTCAACCTAAACATGTCGATACAGGTTCCTGAAACGATTTTCGTCAGCGCAATTTACAAAAATAATTTTACTAAGAATCGTACACGGGGTTGAGAATAAACGTTTTCGTAAAAGAGATACTTTTTGCGAATTCCTAATAGATAATCATTTTTTCCAGAAAGAAGGATAGCAATGACATCCAATCAGAAACTTCTCAAGTGGGTAGAGGAAATGGCGCATCTTTGCAAGCCGGATCGCGTGCATTGGTGTGACGGATCAGAAAAGGAATATAATCAAATGTGTGATCGCCTTGTCAAGTCTGGCACTTTCATTAAACTGAATGAGGCGAAGAGGCCAAACTGTTATCTCTCCAGGTCTGATCCCGCAGATGTGGCAAGGGTCGAAGAAAGTACCTTTATCTGTTCGAAAAAGAAAGAGGACGCCGGGCCGACAAATAACTGGTACGATCCCGAAGAAATGAAAAAAACCCTCATCGGGTTATTCAGCGGATCCATGAGGGGAAGAACCCTGTATGTGATCCCCTTCAGCATGGGACCGTTAGGGTCCAACATCGCCCATATCGGCATTGAAATAACCGATTCGCCGTATGTAGTCTGCAATATGAAGATCATGACGCGCATGGGGAAAGCTGTTCTTGACATCCTGGGAAAAGACGGAGATTTTGTCCCTTGCCTGCACTCTGTTGGCAAGCCCCTCAAGCCCGGCGAAAAAGACGTGCTATGGCCATGCAATAATGACCACAAATACATCGTCCACTTTCCCGAGACGAGAGAAATCTGGTCTTTCGGAAGCGGTTATGGCGGAAATGCCCTCCTGGGCAAGAAATGCCTTTCGCTCCGCATAGCTTCAGCTATGGCCCGCGACCAGGGATGGATGGCCGAACACATGTTGATATTGGGGCTTAAATCCCCGGAAGGTGTGAAGCGCTATATTACCGGCGCCTTCCCGAGCGCCTGCGGCAAGACCAATCTTGCCATGCTGATACCGACAATTCCCGGATGGAAAGCAGAGACCGTGGGAGACGATATCGCCTGGATGAAGTTCGGTGCTGACGGAAAACTCTACGCCATCAATCCTGAATACGGTTTCTTCGGCGTTGCTCCGGGAACATCGATGGCGTCCAATCCAAATGCCATGCTCAGCATGACCAAGAATTCAATCTTTACCAATGTTGCATTAGCGCCTGACGGTGATGTCTGGTGGGAAGAAATGACAAAGGAAAAACCCGAAAAACTCACTGACTGGAAGGGACAACCCTGGACGCCCGGGTCCGCCCGTGACGCAGCGCATCCCAACGCGCGCTTCACAGCCCCGGCAGGCCAATGTCCTGTCATCGATCCAGCCTGGGAGGATCCGAAAGGCGTCCCCGTTTCCGCCTTTCTATTCGGTGGGCGGCGGGCCACTGTCATACCTCTCATATACGAGGCCTTCAGCTGGCAGCATGGCACCTTTATGGGATCAGTCGCGAGTTCGGAGAAAACCGCCGCAGCGGCGGGAACTGTCGGTGACCTGCGGAGAGATCCTTTCGCAATGCTGCCTTTCTGCGGCTACCACATGGGCGACTATTTCAAACACTGGCTCGACATGGGAAAAAAGACGGACGGAAAGAATCTCCCCAGGATCTTCTACGTAAACTGGTTCCGCAAAACGTCAGACGGTAAGTGG
>CAITLA010000027.1 GCA_903893135.1 uncultured Syntrophaceae bacterium
CGCCAGGTACCGTTATGCCGGAACTCCCGACATCGTTTGTCGGATAGGCGTTTCCGAAGGCATAGTCGATATCAAAACCGGCGGGAGCGAGACCGTTGGAATACAGACTGCGGCGTACTGTCAGATGGTGTACGGCAGATATGTCAGGAGATGGCTTATGAAGATATCCAAGCCGCGAGACCCGATAAAATTGGAATTCACGGAGATCAAGTCTCATTTCGTGTCAGACTGGTCCGTGTTTCTATCCCTGTTAAACGTCTACAACTACAGGCTCGCCCCAGCAGCGTAATAAAAATTAATCAAATTCAGAGGCTCCTATTTCCATGTCGGATGATCTTCATCTACATGGAACGGTATGCCCGAACAAATGAAAGGTGGAATCATGTGCAAAGCAATAAAAGAAGAGGGTTTA
The DNA here is from genome assembly GCA_903893135.1 of uncultured Syntrophaceae bacterium. Lineage (GTDB taxonomy): Bacteria > Desulfobacterota > Syntrophia > Syntrophales > UBA2185 > Fen-1135. Next base: position 413 of record CAITLA010000027.1, read on the forward strand.
TGGGAAGGTGCGGAGATTATTTTCTCTTACACGAGGGCCCAGGCAATAGAAGACGGAGTCCTTGTCGACCTGTCAGGGCCGTTTTCAATCGACACCCGAGTTTTCAAGTATCCGGTAGCCTGTACCTCCGCGGTATGGCAGCTCATCGAGGATGCCCATGAAAAATCGGGGCAGGAATACGGGGCAACTGTATGGGATATCTGCTTCATGGCCGTCAACTGCCAAATAAAGCGGATAGACCCTTCAACAGTATTGTTCAGAGTCGGTATCCCTCTAGGCGGGAAGGAGCATACATTGAAGATCGTATGCGGCCCCGGAGATGACGGAAAACCCGTAATGACGGTAATGCTGCCTTACGAAGACTGAGCGGTTCGGGATGGAAAACAGAATAATCGTTGTTATCCGCGGCGGTCTTGTCCAAGCCATATACACGAGTAATCCGCATGACGTTAACATTGACGTCCTGGATTACGACAATATGCAAGTGGAAGACGACCCGGATGAAATTCAACGCATGAAGAACCTGGAAATAGAAACCGAAAGCCTGACTGCAATCTATTAACGATTTTACGTCCGGCTGGACTGTGTTTCTGTCTATTTAAAAAAACATCAAATACATCTAAAGGCGGCTATTTCAATTATGGGGAGTTTCCCTGCCTGAAATAGCACGCCTGAAAGGAGAACATCATGAAAGCGTGGATAGGCTATAGCAAAAATGGCTCCAAAGAGGGATCGCTGTGCATATACGCGGAGACACGCGGGAAAGCAAGGGCTATTGCTGCATCTATGATGTCGATTAATTTCATCGATGCATTGGTCTCAAGATTTTCCAGCTGCGACCGCTATTACGAAAACTGAGACAGTAAGGTGAATGTATGCAAAGCACATCAAAGCAATCAGCTCTGCCAACCCCGAATGTCCGTCTGGAAGAAAAGCCTGTCGGCAGATTGCCGGTAGTGAAAAGCTTCCGGAAAGTAATCGAGTCCCGAAACATGGAAGAAATGACTAAAGAGCTTTACGACTTCCTGAACCTCTACTGCGGTTTTATCGCCCATTACAATATCAATGGGTTTCGTCAGGCGTATTCAGCTCCGAGGGATTTCACCGATGTCTTCATGAGGCATTTTGACAGGGAGCACCGGTATTTTAACGCCGCCTATCGCTGTCATGAAGAGCAGTATAGGGACACAGGGTTTACCAAGGCAGAAATCAAACAGGAGTTTTCCCGCATCGTGGATAAGCACAAGGAAGCAATATCGAAGTGGGCCGATGGAGTAGAAAAGGACCGCCGTTATGCCGCATTCCGCGTGCTGAAGAACGAATTCGAGGGAAATGAAAGAAGTGTCCGCATGGAATGCGAACTATGCGGGGAAAACATTGAGGTTTCAATTAAACAAAACAGCCAGGACAATCACAACATGGAAAACCTGTGCTGCATATTCTGCGGGGAGCCCGTTCGCATAAAGGGAGAAGTTAATGGATAATTCACAACAGGAGCTGCTCGGTGCGGCAGGCCAGGGAAAGAATGATCTGCAGCAACAACTCGTACCCGTAATAACGCGAGCAAAGACAATAATAGTCAGTTCTGACGCAGAACTTGTTATTGCGAAAGAAGTTGTGCAGACAATCAAGACTTTC
>CAITLA010000028.1 GCA_903893135.1 uncultured Syntrophaceae bacterium
AGAAAAGTTGCGGCTGGAAGTCCGGTTGAAAACCCATCATGGTTCGGCACCTCATCATTCCGTGATGAAGTCTTATAAATAGTTTTTTCTCTATTTGCAAAATTTATTTGGGCAACAGCCCCTTAAGGTCTGCACTACATTCACTGGCGATACTCAATTATTTGCCCTGCCGTCATAGATAATCGAACCAGTAGTTTTTTATTTTCTCGAAATTGCCTTTTACTTCCTTCTTTCCTGCCACAATTTCTCCATGTCCGCAGAGAAGATAGTCGATATCCATGCCTGATATCTTTTCTATACTTTCTTTAAGCATGCCGCCATTTCCTCCGGGCAGATCAGTGCGGCCTATACTCTCCCTGAAGACCAAGTCACCGGTGAATAATGCCTTTTTCTCAGGCCAATAGAGACAAATGGACCCCGGTGAATGTCCTGGAGTTGCGATGACCTCAAATCTGTGCTCGCCAATGGTCAAATCCCCTTCTTTAATGAAAAAATGCGGTTCCGGAATCTTGAAGTATTCCCCGGCAAGCTCGCTGATAAAACGATGCTCTTGGTCATTCATGGCAAACATAGTCGCTTTGTTAAGCCCTTGCACTGCCTCAAGATGATCGGGATGACCGTGTGTGACAATAGCCACATCGATCTGGTCATGGGAGATGTTGAGAGCGGCAAGACTCTTCTCCACATAAGCGAAGAGATGCCGATGACCGGGATCTATGAGGATTTTCAGTTCGCCATCAATAAGGTAGGTATTGCAGTTATTCTGCGTATGGACCCTCCATATAAAGGCGTGGAGACCATCAACTATTTTCATGAGGTAATTCTTCTATCAATTTTAAGAGTGATCCACTAAAATTCACTTATCCTCAGAATTCAATACTCAGATTGACCTGCGGTTCAAAGATCTTGCCGAGCGATTCAAAAGTATCCTTGTATGGCGAGTTGAGGAACATGGACGGAAGAGTCTTGATGGCATAGAGCTTGTCGCTGCCGCTTCCCGATGCCTGGCGTCCATCAACCTGCAGCTGATCAATCAAGGTGCGTGAAAAAGATATACTGAAATTATGAAACCTGAGAACATTCAGGGGACTGTCATTTTTTCTATCCGCGGAATCGTGATCCATTGAAATAATCTTGTCTGTCTCGGTAAATTCATCCCGCGACGGCAAGAACCTGTCAGCGTCAACACTGGCCGCATGCGGCCCAAGTTCAGTTTTTGTCTTAAATGGCTCCCATGCACTAATCATTCCGGAAGCGTTGCTGTCCACCACACTCACAATTACCAGCAGGAACATATACATGAGACATGCATATTTCGAACTATATACCTTCTTCATATCCAGTACTACCGCTCCAGATTACGACGGGGGAAGCCTCAGCTTCTGGTCAACGTACAGCACATCATTACGTCTTATCTTATTCAGCCTTCGCAATTCACTGACGCTCGTATTACATCGTCTTGCGATCTTGTCCAGTGTATCTCCCTTCTTGACCCTGTATACGTATGTCTTGGACTTCTTACCGGCAGCTTTCTCCGCTTCCCCTGCGTTTGCTTCCGTACGCGGAAGTTTCAATTTCTTGCCGACATACAGAGGTTCCTGCAGCTTCATCTTGTTCAGTCTCAAGAGGACGCCGATCGTCGTGTTGTTCTTTTTCGCTATCTTGTCGAGTGTGTCACCTCTTTTAACCATGTAAACTCCAGTCCCTGGCAAAGGCGCGGGAGGTGGAGATTTTTCACCACCATTTGATACTTTGAGTTCCACAGCCCTTTTCTCATCTGAAATCTCTTTCTCCGGCGCTGGAACCTTCAGAGCGCGACCGAAGTATAAAGGGTCATCGAGCTTCATATGGTTCAGTTTCAGAAGAACGCTGATCTTTGTGTTGTGCTTACGCGCAATGATGTCCAGGGTATCGCCCCTCTTGATTGTATAGTTTGTGCTTTGCGGCGCTTTGATTTTGTCTGTATCATCAGATGAGTAGACGGATTTTTTATCATCTTCCTTTTTTGTTAAGACAATCTTAGGCGTTTTAGGCGGACGCACCGGCTGCACAGGCAAGAATTCCTTTACAGAGGCCGCTATGGCGTTTGCAATCTCCGTTTGAAATCGGCCGCTCCGCAACAGCTTCTCTTCTTTCGGATTTGAGATATAGGCAGTTTCCACCAGTAATGATGGAATCTCCGGCAGTTTCAGCACTATGAAGGGCGCTTCCTGAACCTTTCTGAATTTCACTTGAGTCACCCTGTCCAGATGTCTAAGAACACTACCGCCAAATGTTCTTGACGAGTTGATAGTATTTGTCTGAAACATATTCAAGATGATGGGGTCCGACTCGTCGCTATTTTCCCCATTCGGGGAACCTCCGATTATATCGGCCATATTTTCATTCCTCGCCAGAAGCTTGGCGGCTTCACTGCTTGCCCCTCTCAGCGACAGGCAGTAAACAGAGCTGCCCCTGGCGCTTCTGAGTCTGAAGGCGTCTGCGTGGATGCTCAGAAATAGATCGGCCCCGTATTCCCGAGCAATTTTCAGCCTCTTTTTGAAGGGCACGTAGTAATCACCATCTCTTGTAAGAAAGGCTCGGTAACCTTCCTTGCTGTTCAAGATATCCCTTAATTTCCTGCTGATATCCAGAACGACATTCTTCTCCTGTGTCTTCATCTTCCCGACTGCCCCTGGATCATCTCCCCCATGACCCGGATCGATGACAATGATCTTGTTCTTTCGTAGAACCTTCTCCTCTTTTCTTTCCTTGCTTTCCTGTTTCTCCACGTCGGGGAATTCAATGTCAATGACAATACGGTCGGGTTTGTCCTGATATTTCTTTTGCTTAAATACCTTCGTTTCAACATTTTCACCAAGCGACAATTCTATTCTGATGATGCCTTGAGGAAGCGGCTTAATCATTATTTTGTCGATTCCCGGCTTGTTTAAAATGAACTCATGGGGAAAGTCTTCCCCTACGCGGGTTTCTTTAAGATCGATAAACAATTTTTTGTCGGCTTCTTCTACCGTATAAGAGACATCATCACTCACATCGATGACGACCCTCGTATGATCGGGCGCAGCCCAATGCCGAATATTAAGGATATTGCTCTGGGCAAATACTGGATGTGTGTGGAAGATCACACTCATCATGATAAATAGAAAGGTGATTTTGTATACTCGTATCATATGGCCGAATCTTTTAAATTTTGCGCCAATCTATCAGATTTACCATATGATATCAATGCCCTTATGCTGACTTGGCCGGGTTAGAGGTCTTGTTAAGAAAAGATTAGAATCACATCCAAGAGGCATGCCCGCTTTTACACAAGGGAATTCTATAACGTCTCCAGGAATATAAAATATATTGACAATTTCTTTTCATAATGACATTTTCCAGGGCACATATCGGAGCCAAACCATGCAAATTAAGAACATCTTTTCTCAAAAAAAATTTATCCTCTCCTTTGAGGTTTTCCCGCCTAAGAGGGAAGGTAATCTTGATAGTCTGTATGTAACGATTACGGAACTGGGGGAATTGAAGCCTGATTTCATCTCCGTAACCTATGGAGCGGGAGGAAGCACGAGGGAGAAAACCATAGAAATCTCCTCCAAGGTCAAGAATGGATTTAATCTGGAAGCGCTGGCCCATTTAACTTGCGTACAGTCCACGAAAGATGACATAGCAATCATTCTCGACATGCTTAAGGAGGAAAATGTTGAAAACATCCTTGCCTTGCGGGGTGACCCGCCCGAAGGTACGGAGAGATTCATAAAAACAGAGGGTGGATTTGAGTATGCAAACGAACTGGTCCAGTTTATCAAGACCCGCCATAACTTCTCAGTGGGAGTGGCCGGTTATCCCGAAGGACATATCGAGGCGCCCAACCTGAAGGCAGATATGATTAATCTGAAGCGGAAGGTAGAGGCAGGTGCAGATTTTATTATTACCCAACTATTCTTCGATAATGACGCTTTTTATAATTTCCGGGATCATGCAATGACACTGGGAATTGCCGTCCCCATATTACCCGGGATTTTTCCCATCCTGAACTACAATCAGATCATAAGGATCACATCTCTTGCAGGTGTCAGGATACCTCCCAAGCTTGGTGAGAATGTGGAAAAGAACAAGGACAAGCCACAAGAAGTGGAAAAGTACGGAATAGAATACGCGATCATTCAGGTTGATAATCTAATCAAGAACGGAATAGCCGGTCTCCACCTTTACTGCATGAATAAGAGCCATCCGGTAAAGAAAATATTAGCGGATCTCTCTTTGTCACGGTGACCAGGAAAGAATGTAGATGCCCAGATAGAAGTAGAGTATACAAGCCATAATGTATATTAACGCATCTCGCTTGCATCGATTCTGTGCAGATTATTAAAGCCCCGTGGACATAACCGGGCGATTAGCTCAGTTGGATAGAGCGCTGGTCTCCGGAACCAGAGGCCGCGAGTTCAAGTCTCGCATCGCCCGCCAATTATATTCAATACCTTACGTTACCTTTTCACCATCTGGTAGAAACTCTCAAAACAATTTCCAACCTAGTTTCCAACCTCTGCCCCTAACTGCTTTTGCCGCTAATTCCAACCAGAAAAAGCCTGCGGAGGTTTCCTTGATTTTCACGGTTTTTTTCGGACACGGGAAATGGGTAGGAAGCTGATTCTGGTGGCAACCTCGTGAGCCTCTTTATATGATTCGTATATATCACGTTCATATTGGCTTTCAAGTGTAAAACATGATAGTTTATGCACCTCTATGCCGAGGCAATAACGGTCAACCAGATGTATAGAAAATGCTCAGTATGTGAAATCTTAAAGACCCATGATTCCTTCTACAAAGACAAGAGCGGAAGGGATGGTATCGGTTATTGTTGTAAAGATTGTGCTAAGGAGAAAGCACGGCTTTGGCGAGAAAGCAATCCACAACGGTCAAAGGAAAGTATTAAGAAAAGTGAGAAGAAAAATCCACAAAAAGGCAGGGAGCGTAGCCGTCGGTATCTTATGAAACATCCCGAAAGGCGAAGAGCGGCGATTAAATCGTGGAAAACAAGGCATCCCGAAAAGGTACGAGAGGCTAATAGGCGGCACGATAGAAAGACAAGAGGCACAATTAAGGGTGACCTAAATAACCGAATGGCTGTTATGATTTGGTATGGACTCAGGGGAAATAAAAACAATCGTGCCTGGATGTCCCTTGTCGGTTACACTGTTGATGAGCTTATCGCCCACCTTGAAAAACTATTCCTTCGGGGTATGTCCTGGGAAAATCGCAGTAAATGGCACATAGACCATATCATGCCAATTGATTCTTTTTCCTTTAATTCGGCAGAAGATGACGGATTTAAAAAATGTTGGGCATTGGAAAACTTACAACCGCTATGGAAAGAAGATAATTTAAAGAAAAGTAATAAGATATTGAACACCATTTAATACCGTTGACCGCTCTGGGCAATAATCCATTATAGCTTTCTTTCGTGACATAATATATTATAATATGTTTTGAACGAGCTGAGACCTGTATTGTCAACTCCAAAAAAGGGTCAGTTTCCCGACCCCTCTTTTGAGATTTGAAAAAAAATGAGATGCATGGTTTGTAAGATAGGCAGTGTTTAAGAATGATTGATATTCCCACTATATTTATTTTGGGAGCTGGAGCTAGTAAACCGTATGGCTATCCAGTAGGTACGGAATTGAGAGCTGAGATCATAAGAGATTTTTCTCGTCTTTTTGAATATATATTAGGTAATAGTTCTTCAATGCAACCATCGGAAAAAGAGAGGCACTTGCGGCAGGCCAATTATTTTGTCGAAAAATTCGCAGCATCTCCTATAGATTCTATTGATAGATATTTATCGATTAATCCAGATTTTGAATACTATGGAAAAATAGCAATTACGATTTGTATACTAATGAGGGAAAAAAATTATAACTTTCGCGACCAAATGATACAGCCTTACTATAACGAGGATTGGTTTAGACTTCTTTTTAACCGCATGGTAACAACTTTTAAAGGGCCTCAGGACTACGAAAAGTTCCGAGATAATAAGATAGCATTTATTACATTCAATTATGATAGGTCTCTGGAGTATTTTTTATATAACGGTTTCTATAATTCTTTTTACCAGAACAGAAATAATTTTGAGCATACAATGGACGAATTTATCCCTTTTCCAATTGTACATATATACGGGCAAGTCAATAAATTATCTCCAATAGAATGGTCTCAAAGTAATGATTATGGTCAAGATTTTCTTAGTTATAAGATGATTGAAGATTTTTCAAAAGGAATAACAGTAGTCGGTGAGAGAACAAAAGAAGATTTGAAGGAAACGTTAAGTAAATTGATTGCTGACTTCAAAAGGATATTCTTCTTAGGTTTCAGCTACGCAGAGGAAAACATGGAGGGGATTGGTTTAATTGATATGTTTGATAAAACGCACCGCATATATGGCTCTGCAATAGAAATGACCGATACGGAGATAGCTTATGTCATGTCCCGTCTTTCAGGAAAATCGAAAGACGGAAAGAGTATTAAGACCCGCACTTCGGTCTTGAATAAAAATTCCTATAATCTGTTGAGGGAATATCTTTAATACACCACCTCAAGCAAGAGCTTTTCATATCCCTGAAGCCTTCCCTGCCGTTTATGTCGATATAAGCCGTTCGCCGTGTGTTCGGGGTTAAAGGAAAACAGTTTTAATATCCTCTTTGGTCGGCGCCCCCTAGTTGAAAAAAGCCGCCTCGATGGTCAACTAAGTCCTGGAATCACTGATAAATCGGTACATTCCATTTCCTGCATAAAAAATCTTGATTTATTGAAAAGAATATTATAAAAGCCAAGTCCACTTAAAATCTTAATATTCAGGACTCCTTGTTCGGACAAACAGTTCGGACTTTAGAGCCATGAGGAGGTAGAAGTTGAAAAGATACGAAACTATTTTTATTGTCCAGATCGACCTTCCCACCGACGAACTCAACAGCCTTATCGAACGATATAGAGCCATCGTAACTGCTCTCAAGGGCACCATCATCAAAGTCGAAAAATGGGGCAAGAGAAAATTAGCTTACGAGATTAAGAAACAATCAAATGGCTACTATGTCATGATCGATTTCGCGGGCAAGAGCGCCATCATCGACGAACTGGAAAGAAATTTCAAGATTGATGACAAGATCTTGAAATTCATGACCATAATGAAGGATGGCAATGTTGATCTGGCGGCGATAGAGAAAGAAACGCAAGAAAAAAGTCAGACTGAAGCGACACGTGCGGCGCTGGTGGTCGAAAGCCGGGAAAGTGCTGGACCGAAGATAGAGACCGATGCAAGCAAAGACTCCTCATCATCAGAGTCTATATAAACGCTGATATAACGGGAAAACGGAGGGGAAAAGTATAGCAGATGCCAACACCATCAAGAGACACAAGGACACCAAGAACGGATTCGAGACCGCAGAAGAAATTTTACCACAAGAGAAAATTTTGTCGTTTTTGTACAGACTCAGATATAAGAATTGAATACAAAGAACCTCTTGTCCTGAAGGATTATATAACGGACAGGGGCAAGATCATACCCAGAAGAATTACTGGAAATTGTGCCAAACATCAAAGGGAAGTTACTGTGGCCATAAAGAGGGCGAGGACCATAGCCCTGTTGCCCTTTGTCGTCTCCGAATGGTAAAATGAAATTGGAAGATGGCCGCTTCAGATCAAGATTGACGGATTCAGACTTTGAGCAAAGAAAGGGGTGCATTCTTTAAGAGTGATTTTTTCACGGGTGTAGCCGTATCCTCCCTGGCCTTTCTCGCTGCCTCGCTCATTCCTATACTGGGTGCTTTCTTTCTTATCCTGACACCCCTGCCAATTATTTATTATTATTCCAAGACGGGCAGGACACAGGGATTGGCAATATTTATCGCATCTCTTTTTCTGGTCGCCATAGTCTTAACACTTTCGGGTGCCGCTGCTAATCTTCCATTTTTATTTATAACGGGATTCTTGGGGCTCTTTCTTTCAGAAATTTTTCGCAGGAATTACTCAATTGAAAAAACTGTCGTTTACCCTGTGACAGCGACCTTGATACTATGGTGCTCTTTTATCGTTCTTCAGAGTCTTTCAGTAGGGGAAGATCCGTGGCGTCTTGTTGAGGATTACATCGGCAGAAATATCCAGGAAAGCATTCAATTCTATGCTCAACTGGATATTCCGGCGGAACAAATCGACCTTCTTAAGGATAATTTTAAACAGATAACCAGCTTCCTTGCAAACATTTTCCCTGCTCTTGTCCTGGTAAGCGCTTCCTTCATAGTGTGGCTTAATATACTGGCAGCAAGAGAAATATTTCAAAGAACCGGAATGTGGCAGCCCAATTTCGGCGATCTTGCCCGCTGGAGGGCTCCGGAGGGGCTGATATGGCTTCTCATTGCCGCCGGAGGATTGCTTTTAGTCCCTGTTTCGTTGGTAAGGATTGTCAGCCTCAATCTCGTAATCGTTTGCCTGTTTGCGTATCTTCTTCAGGGTTTGTCAATCATAAGTTTTTTGTTCAAGACAAAAAATGTTCACAGATCTTTCAGGATACTTTGCTATTGTCTTATTTTTGCCCAACAATATATAATTATCCTCATAGCTGCCGTGGGCATCTTTGATCTGTGGGTTGATTTCAGAAAATTTATTAAACCAGTAACGCTCTCCACTTCTTAAGCATGATTATGAAAAATCCGAGTTTAATAATCTTGCAAGAGAGATGTAAATGGAGGCGAAAAAGGCGGGCTTCTCAAGAAATAAGGGCGGTGCGAAGCTTAAATCCCGGTGTGCGGGGTGGGGGTGTAACTGATACATGAGTCATATAGCGTGCCCTGAGGAATGCGCGTCAATTTTAGTTGTTGAGCTTCTTGTGTACTCGCTTGCGACTTAAATAGAGAAATTCAGATTTTACGAGGAGATTTTATGAAGGTGATATTGAAGCAGAATGTCGATTCTCTTGGAAAGGCGGGAGATGCGGTGAAAGTTGCCGATGGTTATGCGAGGAACTATCTGATTCCCAAAGGGCTCGCAGTGGAAGCAAGCAACTGGTCTCTCATGGCTTTAGAAAATGAAAAAAAGCAAATAATGAAGAAGATGGAAACTGAAAAGAAAAAGGCCGAAGTCATGATTGAAAGGCTCGCAGGTGTGACTTTGAGTCTTACCAGGCGCGTCGGGGAACAGGATAAATTATTCGGGTCAGTCACGACAAAAGATATCGAGAATTCTCTCAACGAACTAGGAATAGAGATTGATAGAAAAATGATTCTCCTTGAAGAACCTATAAAGACTCCCGGCGAATTCCTGGCTAAGATTAAACTTCAGCCGGGGGTAATGACGGAGATAAAAATAACAGTAATTGGTGAGGCGTAAATCAGTCCATGAAAGATATTGACACCTCATTGCATAGAGTGCCGCCCCAGAATCTCGAAGCTGAGCAGTCTGTGATTGGAGGAATCCTCCTCGATAACCAGGCACTGAACAGCGTTCTGGAAGTGCTTCATGTCGATGATTTTTACAGCGAAGCTCATCGCAAAATATTCGCCGCCATTATAGAACTCTATGACAGAAATGAACCAAGTGATCTCATCACATTAAGCAACATACTGAAGAGCAAGAATCATCTCGATCAAGCGGGGGGAGTATCTTACCTATCGACCCTCGCGGATAATGTGCCGTCTGCAGCCAATATAGATCACTATTCCAAAATCGTAAAAGAAAAGTCAATTTTGCGCAAATTAATTAGCACGGCCACCGATATTCTGAGCAAGAGTTATAGTGCAGGTACGGACATCGATACGGTGCTCGACGAAGCTGAACATGCCATATTCGACATATCGGAAAATAAAATAAGGCGGGCCTTCAGTCCTTTCAAAGACATAATAAAGGAAAGCGTCAAGACTATTGAGAGGCTCTATGAGAGAAAAGAGCTTGTAACCGGTGTTCCCACTGGATTTGAAAAGATAGATGACCTCACTTCAGGACTGCAAAAATCCGATTTGGTTATAATTGCAGGCCGGCCAAGCATGGGGAAAACCGCTCTTGCCCTGAACATTGCGCAGTATGCAGCTCTCGAAGCGAATATCGCCGTTGCAATTTTCTCTCTGGAAATGTCCAAAGAGCAACTTGCCCTGCGCATGCTTTCCTCGGAAGCGAGGGTTGATTCACAGAGAATCAGAAGGGGTTTCCTGGGAGAGGCCGATTGGCCGAGGCTGATCTCTGCCGCTGGAAGGCTTTCCGAGGCGCAGATATTTATCGATGATTCATCGGCAATTACCGCATTGGAAATGAAGGCAAAAGCACGACGGTTGAAATCTACTGTCGACCTTGGTTTGATCATACTGGATTATCTCCAACTTATGAGAGGCGGCGGTTACAGGGAATCGCGAGAGCAGGAAATATCGGAAATCAGCCGTTCACTAAAGGCCCTTGCAAAGGAATTGAATGTCCCGGTAATAGCGCTTTCCCAGCTGAACCGAAAGTTGGAAGACAGGACCAATAAGCGACCGCAGATGGCGGATTTGAGGGATTCGGGGGCCATTGAGCAGGATGCAGATCTGATCGCTTTTATTTACAGGGATGAGGTCTATGAGAAGTCTGAGGAAAATCCTGAAAAGGGCATGGCCGAGATAATTATTGGCAAACAAAGAAACGGACCAACGGGTATGGTTAAGCTGGCATTTCAGGACAAGTTCGCTCGTTTTGAAAACCTCGCCAGAGGGATTGACATGGAGCCGTAGTCATATGGGAAAACTTCAACGGTAATTTTTGAATTCATCATCTCCCAAGGTTCCTTACATCCCCGTTTTCATCGAAAAATGCTAGCCTTGTGGGCATTGTACAGTATCTGCTGCATCTGACGACGTTATTACGTCTCAGGCCGGGAGCAGATCACGCTCTTTTCCTAAATATGGAATGGCCAGTCTCAATTTTTTAAGGGCCTGCTTCTCAATCTGTCTGGCCCGTTCCCTCGTAATGTTGTACTTGTTACCAATTTCCTGGAGGGTCTTCGGGCTGTCCGTCATTATACGATGTCTGACGATATAGCTCTCCCTTTCATTGAGATTTGTGAGGGCGCCGGCAATGTTTCTTTTTACGATATCCATCTCCTCTTTCTTAATCAAGGACGTTTCCTGATCCTCGCCCTTGTAAGTCAGATAATCGAGATGAGACGTTTCTCCTTCTCCACTGATGTATGAATCAAGCGAAAGATCACGGTAAGTAAGCCTCTGGTCCATTTCTTCAATCTCAGTTTCCTTAACGCCAAGGGACTTTGCAATTTCGCCGAATTCAGGGTTCTTCTGTGAAAGGGCTTCAAGCTTCCTTTTCGCCTGACCAAGCTTGAAAAAGAGTTTCCTCTGTGCCTGTGTAGTCCCGATTTTTACAAGACTCCACGATTTGATTATAAAATTTTGTATATATGCCCTGATCCACCACACCGCATAAGATATGAGCCTGTATCCCCTATAGGGATCAAACTTTTTCACGGCATGCATGATGCCGATATTCCCTTCCTGGATCAGATCGGCCAGTTTAACTCCGTAATTTCTATATTCGTGCGCGATCTTGACCACAAACCTCAGATTCGAAACGACCAGTTTCTCGGCTGCCTCCATGTCATTATATTTCTTAAATTTCACGGCCAACCTGAATTCTTCATCCGCACTAAGAATGGGGTGGCGATTGATCTGTGCTATATAGATGTCAAGAGTACTCGTGACTGATGGCAGTTCCAATTAATAACCCTCCGGCTTGCTTTGTCCATCTTACAATTTTTATTACTATTATACATCTAATCCTCCAGTCAACATCTTTGACATATTTTTTTCTTAATGGAGCATATCTTGACAGATTGACTATCCATGTTTACATTTATGAATGTAATTCACGCTTTGGACATGCATTGAGGGTGACACCGCAAAGAGTATGAAAGCCCAAGTTACGCCGTATTTTTCTTCGTCGCAGGCGAATATCCACGTAAGCCTTACGAGGGTTAATATACTGCTGATAAAAACAGATGGAACAAGGAGAAACCCAGGGTTATTGGAGGTATCATGAGATTTGACAAATTTACGCTAAAGGTTCAAGAAGCCCTACAGGAGGCTCAGGCCCTTGCAAAGAAATACGGAACCCAGGGTGTCGATGTAGAGCATCTTCTCCTCGCATTTCTCCTGCAACCGGAAGGCATAGCCGCGGAGATACTCAAGAAATTGGGGGCAGATCCGAAAGGAATTGAAACTGAAATCAGGAAATCCCTGGAAAAATTACCGAGAGTTGAAGGCGCCGGTATCAGCCAGACGTACATGACGCCGAGATTAAATAAAGTATTGGACGATGCCCTTGTCGAAGCAGCGCGCTTGAAGGATGAGTATGTAAGTGCCGAGCACATCTTGGTTGTGATGGCGGAAGAAAAAGACGGAGTTGCCGGAAAAATTCTCAAGGACAAAGGCGTAACTAAGGATAATATATTCAGGGTCCTTCTCGAAATAAGGGGCAACCAGAGGATTACAGATCCGAATCCGGAAGAGAAATATCAGGCCCTGAAGCGTTATGCCCGGGACTTCAATGAACTTGCCAAGAAGGGATCTTTTGACCCCGTCATTGGAAGAGACGATGAAATCAGGAGAATCATGCAGGTGCTCTCCAGGAGAACAAAGAACAATCCTGTTCTCATAGGCGAACCGGGCGTAGGCAAGACGGCTATTGTGGAGGGGCTTGCGCAACGAATCGTAAACGGTGACGTACCAGACAGCCTTAAGGACAAGCGCGTTCTCGGTTTAGATATCGGCGCCTTGGTTGCCGGCGCCAAGTACAGGGGAGAATTTGAAGAAAGACTCAAGGCGGTGCTTAAGGAAATAACAAGCGCGCAGGGGGAAATCATCCTCTTCATAGATGAGTTCCACACGGTAGTCGGTGCGGGAGCCGCCGAGGGAGCGGTCGATGCTTCCAATATGATGAAACCTGCCCTTGCCAGGGGCGAATTACGGTGCATAGGTGCGACGACATTAAATGAATACCGGAAACATATCGAAAAAGATCCTGCCCTGGAACGGAGATTCCAGCCCATCATTGTAAGGGAACCTACAGTTGAGGATACTATTGCAATCCTCCGAGGGTTAAAAGAACGCTATGAAGTGCACCATGGGGTGAGGATCAAAGATTCTGCAATCATTGCTGCAGCAACACTTTCCGCCCGTTACATCAGCGACAGGTTTTTGCCGGATAAGGCAGTTGATCTGATTGACGAGGCTGCCTCTCGCCTGCGGATTGAACTCGACAGCATGCCCTCTGAAATCGATACAATAGAGAGAAAGGTAACGCAAATGGAAATCGAGCGTCAATCCCTAAAGAACGAGTCAGACAAAACGACGCAGGATAGACGTAACAAAATTGATAAAGAACTGAAGAAGCTCAGGGATTCAATGGAAAAGATGAAGACGCACTGGGCTCGAGAAAAAGAAATTATAAAGAATATACAGGTTATCAAAAGCAAGATCGAAAAGTACAAGACAGAGGACCTAAATGCCGAGAGGGAGGGCAACAACGAGAGGGCAAGTGAGATACGCTACGGAAAGCTCCCCAAGTTAAACGCGGACTTAGAACGGGAGCACGCCCATCTTTCCGAAATCCAGAAAGATAATAAGATGCTAAAGGAAGAGGTAGATGCGGAAGACGTGGCGGAGGTCGTGGCAAACTGGACAGGCATTCCCGTCTCACGCATGATGGAAAGTGATGTTCAGAAACTTATCCATATGGAAGACAGGCTCAAAAAGAGGGTCATAGGCCAGGATGAGGGTATTGCCGCCGTGTCCAGCGCCTTAAGAAGGGCCCGTTCAGGTCTGCAGGACCCTAACAGGCCTATCGGCTCTTTTATTTTTCTCGGGCCTACAGGCGTAGGTAAAACAGAACTGGCGCGCGCTTTAGCTGAATTCATGTTTGACAATGAGCAGGCCATGATCAGAATTGACATGTCCGAGTACATGGAAAAACACTCCGTTGCCCGACTGATCGGCGCACCCCCCGGATATGTGGGATACGACGAAGGCGGATACCTAACTGAGGCTATACGGAGAAGGCCATACACGGTTGTGCTTTTCGATGAAATTGAAAAAGCACACATGGATGTGTTCAATATACTCTTGCAAATTCTGGATGATGGCAGATTGACCGATGGCCACGGCAGGACTGTTGATCTTAAGAACACCATCGTTATTATGACATCTAACATTGGAAGCCAATGGACTCATGATATGTCCATGAGTGATGAAGAAAGGCGAGCGAGGACGATGGAAGCCTTAAGGTCTACGTTCAGGCCGGAATTCTTGAATCGAATAGACGATATTATTACTTTCAGATCATTGACCATAGACGACATCGATAGGATCATCGATATCCAGATCAATCTGATTCAGAAAAGGCTTAAAGACCGTAAATTGACCATTGAATTGACAGAAAATGCAAAAAATTATATAGCTAAGACCGGATACAGCCCGGTTTACGGTGCGCGGCCTCTGAAACGGGCCCTCCAGAAACTGCTTCTGGACAATCTTGCCATGGGAATTCTCGAGGGAAAGTTCGCTGAAGGAGAACACATTATCGTTGATGCGAAAGAAAATGGCGAGATGATTTTTAAGAGAAAAAAGTGAAGGTAACAAGGAGGTTTACTGATGAATACCATCAAGACAGGTTTGTTGCTCGGTGCTCTGACGGGTCTGTTAATGCTGATAGGAGGATATTTCGGTGGCAAGCAGGGCGTTGTCATCGCATTTATTTTTGCTACGGCTGTGAATTTCGGAGCGTACTGGTTTTCCGACAAACTCATATTGCGCATGTATAATGCGCAGGAGGTCAGAGAAAGCCAAGCGCCTCAACTCTACGTCATAGTGAAGGACCTGGCCTTGAAGGCGGGCCTTCCCATGCCGAAAGTCTATATTGTCCCCGGTGACACGCCCAATGCCTTCGCCACCGGACGCAATGAAGACCATGCAGTCGTCGCCGTGACAGAAGGAATCTTAAGAATGCTAAGCAGAGAAGAACTGGAGGGGGTTCTCGCCCACGAATTGACGCACATTAAGAACAAGGACATGCTTATCGGTTCCATTGCAGCAACCCTTGCTGGAGCTATCGTCATGCTGGCAAATATGGCTCAGTGGGCGGCTATCTTTGGTGGATCAAGCCGTGACGACAGCGAGGAGGGCAGCGGTGTCATCGGTCTCATTATGATGGCGATTCTTGCACCAATTGCGGCAACTATTATACAGATGGCAATTTCCAGATCCAGGGAATACCTCGCTGATGAGGGCGGAGCCCGCGTGTCAGGCAAACCATACGGCCTGGCAGGTGCCCTGGAAAAACTATCGAGGGCATCACAGGCAGTACCGATGGAGGCAAACCCTTCAACCGCCCATATGTTTATCGTGAACCCGCTGACAGGGAAATCTCTTATGAAGCTCTTCAGTACACATCCTCCTATTGAAGAACGCGTTGCACGGTTAAGAAGCATGAAGCCCATGTGAGCAAGTGCTCACTCTAAGGTAATTCGAGCGTCATTGATTTATTCTCGACACTCAGTCCAGCGCTTACTAATGAACAAAGATGCTTTTTTACACAGAAGGAGAGTATTATGGACAATGGAAAAAAAGAGAAGGCATTTGTGATCAAGGATAAACGAATTTTTGATGAATCCGGGGAAGCCCGCGCGGAAGATTTGAAGAAAGAGGAAACGGCAGGAGATAACAAAGCAGCGAAGAAATCTCTGGAAAAAGATGATCAGGCGAGGACCCAGGAAGACTATTTCCCGGAAGTTACTTTTTCGAGCTTCGTTCTTTCACTAAGTACAACTGTCATGTATCATCTCGGTGATTTTCCTGACCCGGCAACAAATAAGGCGGAAAAAAATCTTGCCGCAGCGAAACAAACAATTGACATGCTCAACATGATAAAAATTAAGACGGCAGGAAATCTCGATATTGATGAAAAAGAACTCCTGGAGGGAATCTTGTATGAGCTGATGATAAGATACGTCAAAGAGAAGGAAGCGGGATGATCAGTAGATTATCACCTGCAAAAGTTAATCTCAACCTTCGCGTGCTGGGAAAGCGCCCTGATGGCTTTCATGACATCTCAACATTGATGCAACGGATAAGTCTCTATGATGAAATGATATTCTCCCCCACTGCCCACGGCATTACCTTGAGCTGCCCCGGCAGCTCAATTCCGGAAAACAGCAATAACATCGTGTACAGAGCGGCAGATGCCCTTCTCTCCCGTCTGTCACATTCTCCGGGCATACATATCACCATTAAGAAAAAGATCCCTGTGGCAGCAGGACTTGGCGGAGGGAGTTCGAACGCAGCGACTGCCCTCGTAACCATAAACGATTTGATGGATTTTCACTATAACACCCATGATCTAATGAAAATCGGAACAAAACTCGGTGCAGATGTCCCTTTTTTTATCTTCGGGAAGACAGCCTGGGCATCCGGTATCGGCGATCAGCTTCGAACTGCCGAGAACATTCCTCCACTGTGGTTCGTCCTGATTAACCCCGGCTTTGAAATCTCCACAAAAATGGTTTATGATAATATTAATTTAAGATTGACAAAGCCAGTGTTAAATTATAAATGTCCAGTGATTTATACTGTTGATGACATAGTAAAAGGACTCCATAACGATCTTGAGAGGGTGACTCTGGTCCTTCATCCCATTTTGCGGTATTTTAAGAACATTTTAGTGCAAAATGGCGCTCTTGGCGCGCTAATGTCCGGCAGTGGCCCAACGGTTATGGGGATTTTCACAGATGAAGAAGGCGCGATAAAGGCCGAAAAGGCTTTAGAGAACGCCGGAGGGAGCGAATGGTCCGTATTCCGGGCTAGTTCCATATGACGTGCGTTTCGTCATTCCTGTCGTCATCGTGAGCCTCGTATCCCTCTACTGCTCTCTCAGTCAATAATGGGGCGTCGTCAAGCGGTAAGACACAAGATTTTGGTTCTTGCATACGGAGGTTCGAATCCTCCCGCCCCAGCCACATATAATTACTTTTTTTGAAGGGATTTACATGCTTGATAGAATGAGAATATTCTCCGGTAATGCGAACTTGCCTCTCGCCCATAAGATCTGCGAAAACCTGGGTGTATCGCTTGGTAAGGCCAATGTTTCAACATTCAGTGACGGTGAGACGAGGGTGGAAATCAATGAAAACGTACGTGGTATGGATGCTTTTATTATTCAATCGACGTGTCCGCCTGTAAATATCACCTGCATGGAACTCCTGATCATGATCGATGCCATGAAGAGGGCTTCTGCAGACCGGATAACGGCTGTAATACCTTACTATGGCTATGCGAGGCAGGATAGAAAGGTGGCACCGAGGGCACCAATTTCAGCAAAACTTGTGGCAGATCTTATCACGGCAGCAGGCGCTTCCCGTGTCCTGTCGATAGACCTCCATGCCGGCCAGATTCAGGGTTTCTTCAATATCCCCGTTGATAATCTGTTCGCAACCCCCGTTCTCATAGATTATATCAGGAAAAATTATCAAGGTAACATTGTCATCGTTTCTCCCGATACAGGTGGTGTCGAAAGGGCAAGGGCATTTGGTAAACGGTTAGATGTTAATATTGCCATTGTGGATAAGAGAAGGGAGGGACCGAATGAGTCAATGGTTATGAATATCATCGGCGATGTGAAAGGTGCACGGGTGATTGTACTTGATGATATGATTGATACAGCGGGAACGATAACACAGGCAGTTCGAGCCCTCGAAGGAGCAGGAGCTGTGGAGATCTCCGTATGCTGTACCCATCCCGTTCTTTCAGGACCTGCAATAGAGAGGATTGAGAGTTCGAGTATTAAGGAGATTATCGTCACTGACACTATCCCCCTGCACGATAGGGCTAAGGCTTGTAATCGTATCAAAGTTCTCTCTGTCGCGGGGCTGATCAGTGAAGCCGTTCGACGCATCTATTACAACGATTCAGTACATTCGCTTTTTATATAGGAGGAATAGATGGAAATAAGTGAATTGAAAGCCAGTCTTCGCAATACTTCTGGAAAAGGGGTTTCCCGAAGACTTAGAAAAGACGGGTTGACGCCGGCAGTATTTTATGGCCCCAAAACTGAAGCTGTTCTACTGGCGGTGAATTCTTCTGACTTGATGAAGATACTAAAAGGCAAGGAGGAAAACATTTTCATAAACCTGCTCATAGGCGACGGCAGAAAAATGGAAAAGTTCACCCTCATTAAGGAACTGCAGATAGATCCTGTCAGCCGGAAATTCCTTCACGTTGACTTTTGCGAAATTGATATGGAACACGCCATTACCGTTGACGTACCTATTCATTTTAAGGGAGAGGCCATAGGCATCGATAATGGGGGAGATCTGCATCATATAAGAAGGGAAATAAAGGTCTCCTGCCTCTTTACAGTACTACCGGAATTTGTGGAAGTTGATATAAGTGGTCTTGGGATCGGTGATTCGATAAAGGTGCAAGACATAAAATTGCCTGATGGTGTCAATGTCCTTGATCCTCACGATACGATCATAGCATCGGTTACGGCACCGAGAGCTGTCGTGGCAGCTGAGCCGGTGGAAGAACAGGAAGCAGTAGAAACGCCGGAAGAAGAAGTCAAGTAAGCACCGAAGCTTTCCGCTTGCAGTGCAGTGCGGGACTTCCCCGGCAAAGACAATATTCTTAGCTTCGCCCCGCCGATGGAGCGGCGTCTGCGGGATGCATTCCCGGTCAAGTGTAAGACTTCTACTCCACTTAGAGGTGACTGTTTGAAGCTTATAATCGGGCTGGGAAATCCAGGTCTCAAGTACCAGACCACTAGGCACAATAGTGGATTCTTCGCCGTTGATGAAATCGCTGCCAGCCACAATATTCCCGTGCAATTGAAAGGTTTTGACGCCTGCTTTGGAAAAGGCAGGATCGGTGACGCTCCGATCCTGCTCGTCAAGCCCATGACCTTCATGAATATCAGCGGCTCTGCAGTAAAGAAGATCGTAGATTACTTCAAAATTGACATACCGGATATGATCGTCATTCATGACGACATAGATCTCCCCTTTAGGACAATCCGATTGAAGGCAGGCGGCGGTCACGCTGGCCATAAAGGACTAATCTCCATAATAGACAGTCTCGTCAATCCGGAATTTATCAGGGTGAGAATCGGCATAGGAAGACCTTTTGATAAATTAGCGGTTGAGAGATATGTCCTTGAACAGTTTGCCGAGGATGAAATGAGACTGCTGCCCGAAATCATGAAAACGGTAAGTGATGCAGTGACAATGATTGCCACATCCGGAATTCAGGCGGCCATGAATCTTTACAATGAGAAACCTGCCAATCAATTGGACAACGAGAACGATGCGATCTTGCGTTGATTCTGGCCGATGCGATAAACAGCTATTAAGGAATCAAACTGATACAAGAACAGTGGCCTAATAAAGGAGAATACTGTGGGCTTCAAGTGCGGTATTATCGGGCTTCCGAATGTTGGGAAATCCACCATCTTCAACGCCTTGACAGCCGCAGGCGCCGAAGTGGCCAATTATCCCTTCTGCACCATCGATCCCAATGTAGGAATTGTACAAGTTCCGGATGAACGGCTGCAAAGAATTGCTGAAATCGTCAGACCTCCCAAAGTTACTCCTGCCACCATGGAATTCCTTGACATCGCCGGTCTCGTTAAAGGCGCAAGCAAAGGAGAAGGTCTCGGCAACAAGTTCTTGGGCCATATCAGAGAAGTCGATGCTATTGTGCACATTGTACGATGCTTCGATCATCCCTCTGTTGCCCATATCTATGGCTCTGTCGATCCTGAGCGTGACATAGAGATAATAAATACGGAATTGATTATAGCCGATTTGGAGACCATCGAAAAAAGAATTGCAAAGATGGAAAGGCTCGCGAAAACAGGAGACAAGGTATCTCGCAAAGAGTTAGATACGTGTCTCCGTATCAAGGGCGTTCTCTCCAGGGGGACCGCTGCACGTGAGATAACTTTCCAGGAAGACGAGCAGATGATCGTGAGAGACCTTCACCTGCTCACGGCAAAGAAAATCCTGTATGTTTCAAATGTCAGCGAGGCTGTTCTCAAGGGTGCTACAGACTGCATAGAGAAAGTTGAATCTATTGCACGAAAGGAAGGTTCAAACGCAATCACTATCTGCGGTGATTTGGAGGCAGAGATAACGGAACTTCCCAAGGACGAGCAACAGGTATTTCTCAACGCTCTGGGCATAGAGGATTCGGGTCTTAATAAACTCATTGGAGCAGGGTACACTCTCCTGGGATTGATAACTTTTTACACTACAGTCGGTCCGGAACTCCGGGCGTGGACGGTGCCCCGCGGTTCGAGAGCGCCAGAAGCTGCGGGAAAGATACACAGTGATATGGAGCAGGGGTTCATAAAAGCGGATATAATACATTACAACGATTTTATGAGAATGGGCAACCTGTCTCGAGCAAAGGAAGCAGGACTAATCAGAATCGAAGGAAGAGATTATATAATAGCCGATGGCGATATTGCTCACTTCAGATTTAATGTTTGAAAGCAATCGCCCTTTCGAGAAAAGGCGATATATAGGGAAACGATGGGTGAAAGGACGGATACTATATTAGCACATAAGACTGCTTCTAATCAATTGATGTGCTTATCAATTTTCTTTCGTTCTCTGATGAATTTGTAACGGGAAATGCTTAAATGCCTGGCCGCGGCAGTCTTATTGCCGCCGCTTATTTCCAGAGCATTTTCAAGGATTTTTTCTTTAATGTCACTCATAATTTTCTGTGTCACAAAGGTGTAATCTATTTCACCGGAGGAGAGAGTGGGAAGAAATTTTTCAATCTCAACTTTAAGATATTTATAATTGGGAACTACCTTTATTTCCGCGGGAAGATCGTCAGGCGAAATAGCGCTGCCAAATTTCTGCAGGATCATGACCCGTTCAATTATATTTTTCAACTCCCTTACATTTCCTGGCCAAGTATAGACATTCAAAATAAGCTCTGCTTCTTTACTGAACCCTCTCACTTTCTTGCCGAACTTCCTATTGAATTCTTCTATATAGTGTCTTGCCAAGAGAAGTATATCATCTGGTCTTTCACGGAGGGGCGGGATAACAATAGGGACTACTCTTATCCTGTAAAAAAGATCTTCACGAAAGGACCCTTCACTTACCATCTTAGCGAGATCCATATTCGTTGAAAAAATGAACCTCACATCGATGGGTATATTTTCTGTTCCGCCAAGACGCCTCACATAACCATTTTCCAGCATTCGCAAGAATTTTACCTGCAGCTGGATGCTCATATTTCCGACCTCATCCAGCAGCAAAGTACCCCCATTGGCATATTCCAGAAGACCTATCTTTCTCTTTCGGGCATCTGTAAAGGCTCCCGCTTCATATCCAAACAGCTCACTTTCCAGCAGCGTCCCTGGAATTGCAGCACAATTAACATCGACGAAGGGTTTGGAAGATCTGTTGCTCTGTCTGTGAATGGCGCGGGCAATCAATTCCTTGCCGGTGCCACTTTCGCCCTGAATCAATATGTTTGTATTATGTGATGCGACTTCCTCAATTACATGGAAAATACCGATCATCTTCTTTGATTTGCCGAGAATATTATGAAACCCCAAAAGGATATCTTCCCTCTCCTTCAGTTTTTCTACTTCCGTCTTGAGTGATTCTGCTTCAAGCGAAAGCATGGAATGCATAATCACGTTGTCATATGAGGTAACCGCATTCTTAACGAGTATGTCCAGAATATAGATTTGATCCTGGGTGTAGCTGCCTGATCGCTTTGCAAGATACAGCGCGCCCTTGAACTTATCCTTTATATGAAGGGGAAATGCTATTTCCGAATGGAAACCATCATAAACAGGGTAGGTCAAAAAGCCCTCGTCAGTTTCGCGCCGTACGACAATGGTATCAGTATCCATTGCCTGACTGATGATGCTCTTGCCTATTATCGCATCATAAGCCTTTCTATCCTTGATAAACACCTTCCCACCATCAGTGACAAGACACCGATCCTTTTCGATGTCCAGGAAATATACGAGGACTCTATCGGCGCTCGCAATTTCAAGCGCATTCTTATTGAGAATGTCGATTATCCGATTATCAAGGACGCGACTTAAATTTATCTCGGACACAGCCTCCTGAAGAATCATCAATTGACGGATTTTCTCCGCGTTCGTCTCAAAGAGCCTTGTGTTGTGGATAACAATGCTAATCTGACTGGCAAATGTCAACAAAAGGCTGATCTCCTCAGTGAAAAATTTTGTTTCCTCCTTGCACCACGCCGCTATTGTTCCTATGACATCATCGCCTATCTTAAGGGGCACACACACAATAGAACCCTTACTAAGAATCTTTGTCAACATGCGATCAGTTTCCGTGATTCTCGGATCAGTTGCTGCATCCTCGATAGCAATGACCTGGCCTGATTTTGCCACCTTTGTCGATAGACAATCATGTTCGTAAATATTCAGGGCAACGGAAAAGGCCCTTGCTGTCTCTTCCGGATTGTAATTTTTTACGACCTTGGTTTCTAGATACTGCTTCGTCTCATCAAAAAGTCTGATTATCCCCATGTCGAAACCCATGGTATCGACAACTTCATCCAGAATTCTAGCCAGTATTTCATCCACATTGGAGGGGGCGGTAAGAAAGGTACTTATCCGAAAAATACTCTTCAGCAATTCGTCCTTGTCAAGCAGAGGCGTGTTGGATGTTTCAATACGGAAATCGTCATCACCATTTATTCTTGCCATTGTTAAATCATTCCCTTGCCAAAAAAATTATGCCTCGTGCAACATGATGCTGAGGGCTGTCGTAAGCTTCACGGTGTCCTCATCCGCTCTTCTCAATCTCGCACTCACAATCCGCCCCAGATTCAACAATATCCGGTAACCAAGTTCATAATCTTCTTCAGCAACCTTCAAAAAGTCATCCTTCTTCATTTCATACATAACGCAATCCGTAACTGCCTTTACGGAAGCAGTTCTTCTTAGTTCTTCAAGGAGAGCTATCTCCCCAAAAACGGCACGCTGCTTGCCATCCAGTCGCGCAAATACCTTATTTTTCCCCGACTCTTCATTATCTGTGTCGTCTATAACGAGACTCTTTGCGACCTCGACGGTGCCCTCCAGGATAATATAAATAGTATCTCCGATATCGCCCTCTCTCATGATGATCTCATTGGCCGAAAAGGTAACCTTACGCAGGATATCCATAATTCTTTGGATTTTTTCCGGAGTCAAGTTTCTAAAAAGAGCAATATCCTTCAATACAGCGATGTCCTTATCCATCAATTATCCCCCAAAGTATGACCTCTGCATGTCTTGCAGCATCTACCAACTTTCAGAAATTGTCAGAACCTTCTATACGAGACGCATAAGAGACTATTGCTCGTCACTTCATCTTGCCGGCATTACCCTCGAAAGTATCACAGCAAATTGCCCGTCTTTTATGATGTATCCGTCGTCCGGATTTAAGATAAACTGCATCTCCTCCCTTTTATAAAAAAAATCTTTTTTTGATTCCTTTATTTTATCCTTGATAAAGGTATCAATAATGGATGTATCATCCGATAAAATATCTGCCAATTTCATTGCCTTCTTTTCCGTTAAGAGACCTATCAGGATAGCGTGCCGCTTTCCCCTGTAAAATGCCGACAACTCTATAAATGTATTGCCTACAAAACTTCGAGGAATCTCTACTCTCCATAATTTGTTGGTGTCCCCCAACGACAGCATGCTCGAAAATATTTTAGGGAGACCAGGAGAATTAATCGCGCTCGCCAACAGAGAACCCACATGTTCGCCTCTGACAATGATTTCATCAACATTTGCCCGTTTCAAATGCTGCTTGTTTTCACCATCCAGGAGCTCGGCGATGGTCTTAACATTGGGTGCTATAGACTTGATTGCCAGGGCGGCAAGGGTTGTTCTTTCATCAATCCGCTCGTGCGGATGGCTTCCTGATGTGTCTGCCATAATTAAGGCAAAGGCAGCCTTGGTTATATTAGCCCTGGAAAGAACATCTTCATGGACGTAATTGCCCCTGAGAAATCTGAGGTTGTATTTGTCATACTTGAGCTTGAGGGAATCGACATCGTCAACAGAAAGTTCATTTATCAGGATAATAGGTGTGTCTTCCATGGAACCGTATGTCGTCAGTGCCTGGAGGACTTCTTCTGTATGCTGATTCCAGCCGCATATAACAATGTGGTCTTTCTCTTTAACAGTTTCCAAACCTTTTCCCTCCTTAATCTTCCGTTCGACAAATATGGAGGCGATAGTTGCCGTAAAAAGAGACATCAACCCTACACCTGCAAAGATGAGTATCAATCCAACTGCTCTCCCACCCGCCGTTATGGGATATATGTCACCATAACCGACAGTACCCATAGTTACTACAGCCCACCAAACTCCATCCCACAAAGAACGAATGTTAGAATCTTCCCTGGCACTTTCAAAATAATATACGCTGGTTGCACTGATCAAGATAACACTCAGGATGACAGTGGCAATCTGAATGAACCGCTTCCTGTACAATCCTTTAATGAACTTTAAGACAATCGGCATATGTTATCCAGATAATTACACTCCGCTGGGTCAGCCCTATCTGTCATTGATCCGGAACCTACAACGCTTTCGTCCGTGAATAAATCAACTCTTGCCGTATGCAAAGAATCGCATGGAGAAAGTGGCCCTGCCCTGAGTTGCAGAACGCAGGTCCGTTGAATATCCAAACATTTCCTTCAAAGGTACTTTGCCACTGATCTCACTTATCGTCCCCTTTGGCGTGATGGCTTGAATTTCTCCGCCTCTTGCATTTATATCTCCTATGACTTCACCAATAAATTCTCCCGGCACGATGACATCTACCATCATGATCGGCTCAAGCAGTATGGGATCAGCCTGCAAACAACCATTTCTCACGGCGGATGACGCCGCTATCTTATAACCGAGCGCCGTAGATTCCCCTTCCTTAAAGGATCCCCCAGTCACTGTTACCCTGATATCCACAATAGGGTAACCACTGATTACACCGCTGAGAGTCGCTTCTTCAATGCCTTCGTGAATGGCAGTATAGAATTCTTCTGGTATGGCGGCTTCGTCGGTCTGTATGATAATCTCATTACCTTCTCCCCTGCCTCTGGGTTCAAGTAATAACCGAACATGACCAAAATGTTTTTTTTCGCCAAGTTCCCTTTCAAAGAGTCCTTCAACTTCTATTTTCTTTTGAATTGTTTCCCGATAGACAACCCTCGGTTTACCGACATTTACATGGGCGTTGAAATCTCTTTTTAATCTATCAATGACAATTTCAAGATGAAGTTCTCCCATGCCTGAAATTACGGTTTGAGCGGTCTCTTCATTATACTTAACTTCAATCGTGGGATCTTCTTCTATGAGCTTGACGAGTGCGACGGTGAGCTTTTCCTGATCTGCCGGTGTCTTGGCCTCTATGGCCTGACTTATGACGGGTTTATAAAACTCAATGGGCTCAAGAAGAATCGGACGGGACTCATCGCAGATCGTATTTCCCGTTGTCGTATCCTTGAGACCCAGAACGGCAACGATATCTCCGGCACCGCACCTGTCGATTCTTTCCCGTTTATTGGCATGCATCTTCAATAGTCGCGCAATTTTTTCCTTTTTCCCGATGCTGGCATTATACACAGCATCGCCCGCCTTTATAAGGCCCGAATAAACTCTCAGATAAGTCAGCTTTCTTCCTTCATCCTGCTTAATCTTGAACGCCAGGGCAGCAAGGGGCTCATCGTCGCGGCTACATCTTACCTCTTCTTTTTTCGCTACAGGATTGAAACCCCTGACCGGGGGGATATCATCCGGTGAGGGAAGAAAATAAACTATAGAATCAAGTATCGGCTGAATGCCTTTATTTCTCAGGGCAGAGCCGCACATTACGGGAACAGCCTTCAAAGAGATTGTTGCCTGCCTGATGGCTCTGATCATCTCTTTTTCCGAAATAACTGTTCCTTCCAGATATTTCTCCGCAATATAGTCATCCATCTCGGCGAGTAATTCAATCAGTTTTTCACGATGCTCTTTGACCTGCGGAAAAACGTCAGATGGAATATCTGACACCGAAAAAGACGACCCCAGGGTACTATCATCCCAGGTAACTGCCTTCTGTTTTATCAGGTCTATGATACCCTTAAAATGTTCTTCCTCACCAAGAGGCATCTGTATCGGCAGCGGCACTGAATTAAACCTTTCGCCCATGGTCTTTATGGTACCAAAATAATCGGCACCGACTCTATCCATCTTATTGATAAAAGCTATTTTGGGGACGCCATATTTATCGGCCTGGTGCCAGACTGTTTCTGATTGCGGTTCAACGCCGCCAACGGCGCAAAACACAACTAATGTTCCATCCAGAACTCTCAGACACCGTTCAACCTCCATGGTAAAATCCACATGTCCGGGTGTATCAATTATCTGGATTTCATGATTCTCCCAGGTGCAGGCTGTAACAGCTGAAGTAATCGTTATTCCTCTCTCCTGCTCTTGCGGCATCCAGTCCATTGCAGCTTCGCCATCATGAACCTCTCCCATCTTGTATAATATTCCTGTATAGAAGAGTATTCTTTCGGTGACGGTGGTCTTACCGGCATCTATATGGGCTACGACACCGATATTTCTTGTTCTTGAAAGTTTCTTTTTTGAGGCCATGGACTAACCTGAGAGGAAATCTCTCTATCCCTGCGTTATCCTTCTTTTGCACCCGGCGCCAACATGTCCTTATTTATGGTAAAGGGCTGCCTCGTATCAACATGCCCTTTGATAGATTCCACTTCCTTCCCGTCTATCAATAGCTTCACCCTTTTAATGCTATTGATATTGCGCATCAGGGTATTGGTCAGCGAATATATTGTCGCCATTTCGCTGGTACTGCCACCGGGATGTTGTTTGATAAGATTCTTGTCAAAGCTGACGTAAGCAGTTTGCTTATCATCTATTCTAATATTGTCCAGCGCTACCCCTTCCGGGAAGGTCCTTACAAGCTTGGTCTTGGAACCTTCGAGCAAAGCCTTTACCAATTCCCTGGCCCTGTCCTGGTCATTCTCTTCCTTGGGAATATACCTCTTTTCCGGAACTAAAAATCGTTCATTCGCATCGGAAAAATACAATACTACCTCTTGTTTTTCCTTCTTTGCAACGTTGTCCTTGGTTGGCGGGAACACATATTCGAAAATGATTACAAAGAAAAGTATGAGACACGCTACAATGGTAGTAATAATCAAAAAAAGAAAAGACTTCTTCATGCGTTTCTTTTTTTTCTTTACCTTTATCTCATCCGTTCTTCTCTTTCTCTTTGTGGCCATAGTCAATTGTTCTCCTCAATTACTAAAAGCTGCGATAATGTAGGGTATTTTTGCACTACTGTCAAGCAGAGAACAGAATCCAGTCATCGATGGCAAGGCCAAGAGAGGCATGAGAAATGTAAATTCTGCTTCACGAGAATCTATTATTAAGCCCAAGCAAGCTGCGGGGACTGCTCGCTTACGAATTCAATTATATCGTGGAAAAATTAGATTGTCCGGGTTTGCTCAGGGGCGGTGTTTCAAGGAGCAATTGACAGAAGACCTTCATTTCTATTTGTTATCGCTGCTGCAACCATTCACCCACCAGTCACTCTTATCTTTGAACCACCACTCGGAGGAATCTGTTCCAATGATGCTAAGAGCCAGCTTTCTTGCAGTTTCAGTATGAAGTCGCCTTCTCGCAAATTCAATCCAGTCGTCAGTGTATTTATTGCCCAGATCGCCATATTCCTTCAACTGGATAATAAGAGCAAGCTGGTCGGCGTCGTGGGCAATGAGAGCCTCTCTTGTCTTCTTCTCGTTAAATTCGTCAATGACGGATTTAATTTCATCGCCGAAGAACACAGTTTGCGTCAACTCTCTTACGGCTTTTTCTTCGTCCACCGTGACATATTTCTTATACATGTAATTCATATCGCCGGTTCTGGCTTCGGGAAGGTCATGGACAAGACAAATCTTTAGCACCTTCAATTCGTCCAGACCAGGTTCAAGCTTACTTAGGGCATAGCCGATAAATATCGTTCGCAGAATATGCTCAGCCACCGATTCGCAGCCGGAGCCCAAGAACCTAAAACCTGTTCTGGGGGTTTTTTTTAACATGCCTACTTCAAATAAGAAATTCGCTATGCTGTCCATATTATTCCTTTTTCATCGTTCTAATTCTATTGTCCATCATATCCGAGACTCTCTTTATCTGCGACTGGAGTGAAGCAATACCGTCCGGTTTCATGGACAGCAATCTATCAATCTGAGATTTCCAGTATTCCAATACCGAGATTTCATTTTCCTTCAATTTTTTATCAAACCTCACCTGGAACTCTTTGACAAAAGCCGGATTATTTTCCATATCAGCCATTGGCTATCCCCATTTGACAAATGTCGTCATCTCTATCAATGTCGTTTATTATATCATTAATGTTTGTTCTTGCAACCATTGATGTTAGAACTGTTAGAACTATTGATATTCAAAAAAGGGCAATCCGAAAATCCTTGAAGTTCATAATTCTCGTATTGAATGAACCTAACGATATTGAGATTTTACTTTGCACAACGGCGTAATTATGCTAATAACACGCATAATTATTAGGTTTGTGGAAGCTGCTTTTAACATTGCTAAAGTGGTGTGATATTTTAACGAGGTACAGTTATGGGCAATCTGTGTCTGAGATCAATCTATCTCATTCTTCTTTCCTTGGCCTTTCTCACCGTCACATCTCACGACTCTATTGCCGAGGAGGATACGGCCCATCTTTCCTTTCAAAAGACAGCGACACTGAGTGCAAAGACACGCCCGTACGTAGTTAAGGAAGGGGAGTGGCTGTTGCAGATCATGAGAGCCCAGGCGGGAATAACGAAACACCGACTCACAGTAATAAAACAACTAAACCCTCAAATAGAAGATCTAAATAAAATTAAACCCGGCCAGGTCGTTATACTCCCCGAAATGGAACGACCCCCTGTTCCAGAGGGGGAAGAGAGCTCCCCGACAATGAATTATACGATAAGAAAAGGCGATTCCATAAGCCGGATCGCCATGCGTGAGCTAAATGTAAAGTTGCCCGAACTTAGAAAAACTGTAGATGATATTAAGCAGCTGAACCCGGATATCAGAAACTACAACATGATATATCCCGGGCAGACTTTGCAGCTGCCGCGCAGAAGCATAGTCATTACTAAACAGGAAGTCAAAGCTCAGCAAGCCGAATCATCCCCTAAAGTTGTTAAAGATGAAGCCAAGGACAAACCCATCATACTGCCACGAGCGCATCTTAATATTATAAAAGTCGTCATCAATAGAATGAATGGAGCGCTCATAACGCTTGGCAAATACTATATTCCCATTCCGGAGTTAGGGCAGGTGACGATTGACTGTTCCACAATACCTATTGTTGAGCTGGATGACGGAAGTTCGATTTTTTTGGATTTCTCCAATAGGATACCGGACACCTTGAAAAATATGATCCAGTCCAACTGGAAAAACTATCATTCGGTTGAAATATTTGGTAGTGACGATACTGCCACAATCCTCCAAAAGATTGTTAACGCTTCCAACACGTATTCAATGACGAGAAGGACAACACCTTACACCATAGGCGCCCTCCCGCCGCTTCAGCTCTCCGTCGACTGGATAATCACGAAAAGAGCGAAAGAGAACAAACCTTACCTGCAAGGACTGTCATTTGTTTCAGATAATTCGCGGTTGTTGCCTAAGCCAATGATCCAATATGCCGAGAGAAGCGGCATGATTATGACAGAGATATTAGATGGACAGGGTGTGGCGAGCGCACCGGATGAAAAATATACTTTGCCGCAAATGTCAAATATGAACGTCAGCACTAACATTGAGCTGGTCAATTCCCTGCTTAATGAACTTGGATATCAGACAATCAGAGATTCTGAAGTCGGGGTACTTGACGCCGCCGCAAGCGGCTTTGACCTCTCCATAAAGGCTGATTTGCTCGCAAAGAAGGGGGATAAGCAAATAATAATCGTCTCTAAGAAAATCCCACAACAATTCGTTGACAGTTTGAGAACCCGAGGCACCGAGACCATTTCTCTCGATGCCGGAGAAACGAAAAAATCGGTTATCGAGAAAGTCCTCAAGGCTGCGAATACTCCCTTCTCATTTGTCAGCTTTTCCTTCTCGGTCCCTGAAAAGACCGATAAGCCGGCAGGCACGATCAGCTTTCCTGCCTTTAAAATAACGCGAGATAAAGGAGACTTTTATCTCATAGATTTCGATATAGACCGTGATATATATGGACTGCTCAACAATAAGTGGGAGGTGAATATCGTCAGATATTGAAAGTAAAAGGAATAGGTCTATTCTCAGGGGGACTGGACAGCATCCTTGCAGCAAAGATCATAATGGCACAGGGTGTTGAGGTTACGGGGGTTACGTGCACGACCCCCTTTTTTAGTTCTGAAAAGGCTAAAGCTGCCGCGCAAAAAATCGGGCTTTACCTTATAGAAGCGGACATTACGAAAGAACACCTTGATGTGTTAAAGTCCCCCAAATATGGATACGGAAAGAATATGAATCCATGCATCGACTGTCACACCCTTATGCTCAAAATTGCTGGCAGGATCATGGAAGACAGGAAGGCTGATTTTATTTTTACGGGTGAGGTTCTGGGCCAGCGTCCCATGTCCCAGAACAGACAGTCTCTTTATATCGTTGCGAAAAATTCAGGCTATCAGGAGTATATTCTGAGGCCTTTGAGTGCCTTGCTTCTCCCTGAAACAAGACCGGAAATGGAAGGCAAGGTGGACCGTCAAAGGCTCCTCGCCATCAAAGGGAAAGGGAGGAAGGATCAGATTGAGATGGCAAGATACTATGGCATTGACCATTACTCCGCTCCTGCAGGGGGATGCCTGCTCACGGATCCCATGTTCTCCAAGAGACTAAGAGATCTCTTTCGGCATAGCATGGACTTCCACATACGAGACATAGAACTTCTCAAATATGGCAGACACTTTCGAATCAATGAGTTTTCCAAAGCCATTGTGGGGCGGAACAGCATCGAGAACGAGGCGCTCCAAAGACTATCTCACGAGGAGGACATCGTTATCCATATAGAACAATTTCCCGGACCGACCACTATCGTTCCTAACGGAGGCGATGAAATTACGATTCACTCCGCCGCGTCCCTGTGTGCCTTATACAGCGATGCTCCAAAAAATGAGGAAGTTACGGCCCTGTGCCGGAAAGGAAATTCCATAAGTCATATCCGGGTAAAGGCAGCAATTAGGGATGATATATGGTGCTGGTTGATTCAATGAAACTCATGGCAGATGCTGAGGCCTCAGTAAATCATGGATTGTCTTTACGGGATTGAACGTCCCGATTGGCACTTCGACAAAAAGTGTGATCCAGAACGCCATTGAGCCATTCCACAGACCGGGAAGTTCGAGCGCTTTAAGATCCCTGCCCTTTTCGGATTTTTGTGAAATAGAATAGGCGTCGCGATTTACGAAATCATGGAGATCAAATTCGTAAGACCGGTAGTTGCGAACCCCGCAGACAAGATCGACCGGATTGAAATGCGTTGCTGATGACCAGATTGCCGTCTGTTCTGCCGATCCTGAATCTATCTGTGACTCTTCAATAATCTGGAGAGATTGCGTTCCATCTTCCTCGTTTACCCAGAATGGACCTCCGCCTGGCTCTCCTTGATTTTTTACCATACCGCATACCCGAATGGGCCGGTTGAGTCTCTTGCAAATGAAAGAGCATTTCTCCGCAAGGGGTAAATCTTCAAACCACGGCGGCATGACAAGATGAAGCCTCTTTTCACAGAACAACTTCAGTTCCTGCAGAGTTTTTTCGTCCAGTTCAGCTTTGTCTAAGTGCCTCAGGTATCTGAATATCTCGTTCTGAAGGGAGATGAGATAGCCCCCGAGAACCTTCTTGTACAATACGGTGACCGGCTTTAACCTGTCCGGTACTATATTGTCAATATTTTTCAGATAGACTATATCTCCGCCGGTGCCGTTCAGATTATCCAGAAGGGTGCCGTGACCGCCTGGCCTGAAAACAAGCTCCCCCTTTTGATCTCGAAAAGGACGGTTATCCAAATCCACGGCAATTGTATTGGTAGATAATTTCTGCGTGGGGAGTGCAATATCAAAAGCTACACCATAGTTCCTTTCATAATCCTTTATGATCGCGGACAGGTAATCCGCCACGTCGTTTTGATGCTCCTCTGAGAGGGTGAAATGGACTCTGCATATATGGAGAGCATCTTGCGCATAGAGCGCTGCCTCCACAAGATGCTCTTCAAGGGCACTGCGGCTGCCCTCCGAATAAGCATGAAATTTCAAGAGCGCCTTAGGGAGATTGCCGTAATTCAAGCCTTTAGATGTCAAGATATAGGCCAGGATATCGCCATGTCTTTGCTCTTCCAACATCTTTTCAAGATCTTCACCATCACGTAATATAACGTCACGCAAATCACTAAGAAACGCGCACCTTTTTAGTTCTTTGGCAAATTCTTCACTCTGTCTCGCATCCAAACTTTCTTTTCCCAGATATATATACCAATCCCTGAACATGCGACTGGCAGCCCCGGAAGCGGGTACAAATTTCAGCACCCTTCTGCCCGTTCGTAGCTCTTCTTCATACAATGCCGCCATTTTCGCGAGATCTTCTTCCGGGAGGGTCACGATACCGTCATTAACAGTACACGGCCTGTTGAGGCTGACAGGACAAACACCTCTCTTGAAGAGGTCGATCTGTGCCAGTACCTGTTCGCAGGTGAGCCCTTCTTTCTCAATTCGTCTTACGTCCGCTTCTGTAAAAATCATGTTAGTTTGTAATGCGCATTTCCTTGCAGTAGGTTAGCATGAACTGGAATTTTTCAATTTCTTCCGCCAAACAAAAAAGGTGCCCCTTCCCTTCTGCCATCCAGCGCAAGAGCACCCCCCGTTAAATTCTGAAAATAGCCACTGCTTAATGCATCCCCATTGCTACTTCTTCTTAATCTTTTTTGCCGAGCTTTTGCGGAGCCAGCTCCTTTCCCTCAATAACCGGGAAATGTCTTTCTGTCTTCGCGTGGGTCTTTCTCTTGACATGGTAATCTGCTTTAGTTATTCCTTTATGTAAAACTGCACTTTTATCCCGCCTGCTTCTACGACGTCACCATCTTTTAGATCGTATTTGTGATCAACATTCTGGCCGTTTACTTTCAGCGTTTTTCCACCCGTAGGCGTGATAAAATACCCATCCTTCCTTCTGTTGACGAGGGCGGCCACTTTGGGGGCGAAGAAGCCTTTAAGATGAATACCGGCTCCGTCTTCCTTGCCAATGGTAGTAACTCTCTCTTTGAGAAGATAATCCCTCTTTTCCGTCGATCCTTCGATAACTATGAAACCACCCAGTATCTCAGGCTTCTCCTTGTCCTGAGAGGCCAGTATTTTCTTCTGATCTTCCGCGGCAATTACGACCGTTTCATCCATCGAACGTCCCCGCACGGCAAAACCCTTTGCTTCCGTTTCTCTTTGCTTTTCCAAGATGACATCAAGAGTATGAACGCCGATCAGAACCACATCTCCGTTATGTAATTCACCTTTAGAAATTTTCTGGCCGTTGATATAAGTGCCGTTCAGGCTATTCGCATCCTCGATGAATAGAGATTGTCCCTCCTTCTTGATCCGCGCGTGATAACCAGATACGGCCTGATTATCTATGACAATATCATTATCCGCTTTTCTCCCAATTGTTATGACGTCCTGATCAAGCGGTATCTCTCTTATTGCGGCTTCTTTGAATTTGAGTAAAACCTTAGCCATATATCACCTCCTGAACCATTCCTTAAAATGTAATAGAAAAGAAATCCAGCTTTTATTCCTGACATATCCCACAATAACCGTTATGTTATCCTTGCCGCCTTGTTTATTCGCCAGTTCTACCAGCCTGTCACATACTGCCGCTGGATCTTTCGTTGACACCGCAAGAGTAAGTATATCGTCATCGGAAACCATTGAGTTGAGACCGTCCGTACATAGTACCAGAATGTCACCGGCTGATAAAGTCAACTCACTAATATCAACTTCAACATCGGAAGCCACACCGAGGGCCCTTGTCAACAAATTTCTTATCTCAGATTTCTGGGCCTCTTCCCTCGTTAATAGCTCACGCTTCACCTGTTCATAGACTACCGAATGGTCGTCGGTCAGTTGTTCAATATCACCAGCTTTGACCAGATAAACCCTGCTGTCACCGGCATGGGCGATGCTCAATCTATTCCCGTTGATTGCAGCTGCTGCCACCGTTGTACCCATACCCTGCCAGCCCGCATTGCTCTTTGCAGCCTCATATATCGCCTTATTGGCAAGACGCACTGAGGAGCCAATCGCCTTTGCCATTTCGGAATATTCCTCGTCGAATTTCCCGATCAGCGCCGCCCGACCGTCTTTAAACGCCTTAAAATAATCCCTTATTACATCGACAGCCAGCTTACTCGCAATTTCTCCAGATGCATGTCCTCCCATGCCATCGGCAACCACAAGAAGACCCGCCTTGTCATCAATGTAAAAACTATCCTCGTTGTTGGTTCTGACAAGTCCTATATCTGTTCTACCGCGAGCAATAATTTCCACTGTTATCTCCTAAAGGACTGTTCATTGAGCAAGGGCACTGGCGAGTTCCCTGCCCTGCTGGTATCGCCCCTCTTTGTCTTTAGAGAGCAATCTCTCAATAATGGAAATAAAATTATCGGGTATATTCGGCGCCAGATCCTTAAGCGGCGTGTGTGTCGAGTTCGTTATATTAAACATGAGGGTAGTGATATTGTCCCCCTGAAACGGCTTTTCACCAGTGAGCAGCTCATAGAATACTACACCCAGTGAAAAAAGGTCCGATCTACCATCTACATGGTGACCCACAATCTGTTCCGGCGACATATAGCTCGGTGTTCCAATAACTGCGCCCGTCTTGGTACTTGAAGAGGTCATAACCCTGGCAATTCCGAAATCAGTAACTTTAACCTCCCCGTTTTTCAAAATCATGACGTTTGCAGGTTTGATATCCCTGTGGACGACACCGCTCTCATGGGCATAATCAAGGGCCTGAGCAACTGATGAGATAATCTTCGTTACTTCGTTAAGAGGCAACAAATTCTCCTTCTGGCAATATTTGGTAAGGTCGCTGCCGTCAAGAAGTTCCATAGCCATGTATGCAAGGTCGTAATCCTCGCCGACGTCATAAATAGTAACAATATTAGGATGAGAAAGTTTGCCCGCAGCCTCAGCTTCCCTGAAGAACCTCTTCTTCACTTCCGCAAGCTGCTCCTCATCGACCCCTTCATATCGCAGTGTCTTGATTGCCACTTCCCTGTTGATCTTGGGGTCTTGACCCAGGTATACAATTCCCATAGCTCCGCGGCCCAGTTCCTTTTTAATCTCGTAGCGCCCGAGAGTAGGCTTGGTCTCCGCGCCGTCCATAAGTAACGTTGTATCTTTTTTAGCGCCTCCAAGGCCGAATATCATTGTATCCCCTGCAACCTTAAGCTTCTTCGTCCGCTCCTCAATGTCCTTAAATTTTCCCGCCTGCGCAATATGTTCGTAGACGGCTACGGCTTTGTTAAACATCCGCTTTCTCTCAAAATCAAGGCCCAAGTTATACAGCAACTCCTTAACCGATTTATCCTCAACAGGACATTTACAGAACTTTTCGAAGGCCAAATCGAGCATGCCCTGTCCCTGGAATGAAAGTCCCAGCATCTTATTGGTTTCGTAACTGTCTGCCTCGATGCGCTCCTTTGCCTCTTCCGTAAAAAAGTATCCCTTGGTAACCACCAACGTATAGCCGATCAGGAGAAGGAGGGACGGATGAACAAGTTTGACCCAGTATCTATAATTTATCAGAAGATACATCCCCGCGCCGATCCATATTAACAGGATGATCAACGATGCAATGGCACTGATCCTGATCTTCAGCCTGGGTATAATCAATGCCAGAAACAAACCGAAGAAAACGGTAACCCCTATTTCCAAAGGGAATGCCCAAGCCGGGCGCATGATATAATCACCTGAGAGGATATTGTCGGCGACATTGGCAATGATGCCCCAGGATGGAACATTAGGTCCAATAGGCGTAACCTGCAAAGCGCCAAGTCCGATTGCGCTCTGGGCAATGATAACAATTTTATCCTTGAATGCCTCCGGAGGCGCTTTGTTACTGACCACATCATAGAAAGAGAAATAAGGAAAGCTCTTACTGAAACCTACGAGCATCTCACCTTTGTCAGAGGTGGCGATGTTGTTGTTTCCAAAATTCACTCCACCAGCGATACTCACATCTCTTATATCGTAGTTCAAATATTTCAAGGATAGTTGAAGTCCGAGCGACGGGTATGCCCGTCCTTCGTAATATACAACGAGAGGTTCACTTCTCACCGTTCCATCAGCATCGGGAACAACGTTAATGTGCCCAAGAGCTAACGCTTTCATCGCAAAATCGGGAATTGGCGGGACAATCTGCCTTGCCGCTATGCTTCCCTCCTGTGTCGCTACCGGTACAGAATTCTGTTTCAAATAGTCCGGAATTTCAGGCCCTTTGCTGTCGATTGAACTGCCCAGGATGAAAACCATGGGCAATACAACTTTCTTACTCTCTCCGATGGCTGCCCCAAGTATTGCATCATTGTCCAGTTTCTTCTCTGTTTCTTTCAGCGAGGTGTAGATGCCGCTAACCTGCACATTTTTCAGCACGCCAGCATTACTCTCTATATTCTTGAGAATATCGCGTACCTCAGTTAGCCCTTGGTTCATATCGCTTTCAGAATATATGATATTTACCCCTATTACTTTTGTTTCACACCTGTTGAGGAATTCTATCATGCGTGCTATATGACCACGCGGCCACGGCCATCTGCCAATATTGGCGATACTCTCATCATCTATTGCTACAATCACAATGGGGGAATTAGAGGCCTTCTCCTTCAAATTGGAAACTGTGTCATAAACCTTGTATTCTAAATATTTCGTCGGCATCCATTCAAAACAGAAGGCAGCGATCGTCAAGGCTGTCAGAATTGCCCCGATCATAATATCTGAAATGACTGATCCAATTAACTTGTTCATTTTTTCCCTAATTTTTGTCGTATAAAGGCAGGAGAAGATACGCCTCGGCACTCACCCATTCTTGATGGTTTGCCATCAATACCCTCAAAAAATTAAATACAGTATATCATATTTTTTATAAGAGTATCGGGCAAATTCCAGAAAATATTTCCACAGGTGAAAAATTTCTCATACTTAATCTTGCATATCATGAAAAAATCCCGTTCCCGGGCTTTGAAACTTTTTTGCTGCCGTAGAGAGCAACCCTTGCATCAACAATAACCGCATGCAATATTAGTATCTTGAACCGGTAAATCCGTCATTCTGTGATTGTGCTGTCGCTTTTTGCACTGTCCATTTCTATAGTGACGCGCATGCCCCGCTAAGCATGCTCTGGCGTGTGGGTAGACCAAACTGCCATACTTAGTTTTCACGCAATGGAAGACTGGCTCAAGCTTCGCGACGAAAACGGCGCAAATATCTCCGCACCACTTTCTGGAATGAATCAAGATAGACATATATGACGGGAGAAATATAGAGGGTCACAATCTGCGAGAATATGAGACCTCCGACGACGGCCATTCCCAGTGGTCGCCGCGATTCGGCGCCTGCGCCCAAGCCGAGGGCAATGGGTAATGTTGCCATGAGAGCAGACATGGTTGTCATCATGATCGGACGGAACCGAATGAGCGCGCCTTGGAATATCGCTTCCTCTGGTGTTTTACCTTCCTTCCTTTCCGCATCCAAAGCAAAGTCAATCATCATGATCGCATTCTTCTTGACAATCCCTATCAGCATGATGACTCCCACCAGGGCGTACAGATTAAGATCAATGTGGAAGATCAGCAGCGTCAGAAGCGCGCCGAGGCCCGCGGAGGGCAGTCCCGAAAGTATTGTGATCGGATGGATGTAGCTCTCGTAAAGAATGCCGAGCACAATGTAAATTACCAGGATGGCAACGAGGATCAGTATCCCAAGCCCCGCCATGGATGACTTGAAGGCCTGGGCTGTGCCCTGCAAACTGCCAGTTATTGCCGCCGGAAGAACTTCCCTTGACGTCTTTTCCACCCCCTCCACGGCATCACCCAGCGACTTCCCGAGTGCCAGATTAAAGGAGACGGTCACAGCCGGAAGCTGACCGAGGTGATTAACGGTAAGGGGACCTACGGTTCGCTCCAGATTCGCCACTGTGCCGAGAGGAACGAGGTTGCCGGAAGAGGATCGGATGTAAAGAAGGGAAAGCGCAGCGGGATCCATCTGGTACTCCGGCTCAAGTTCGATAATGACCCAGTACTGGTTTGTCGGTGCATAGATCGTCGAGATCTGACGGGACGAGTATGCGCTTGAGAGGGCATCCTCAATCTGACCTGCGCTGATGCCAAGGGCTGAAGCTTTGTCTCTGTTGATCCTGACATAGATCTGTGGGCTCTTTATCTGCAGGTCACTCGTCACATCCAGAAAGCCCGGCAGTGCCCTCAGTTTTGCCTCCAGGACGGGGGCGTATTTGTAAAGCTCGCTGATGTCCGCGCTCTGGAGGGTATACTGGTATTGGCTCTTAGTCAGAAGGCCGCCGACATTTATGGGCGGAGGGTTTTGCATGAAGACCCTTATGCCCGGAACCGTGGCAAGCTTAGGTCTGAGTTCCTGGATCACCTCATCCGCGCTCAGTTCGCGTTCATTCCGCGGTTTCAGGCGGATAAACATACGGCCTATGTTGGATGATACCGTGCTGCCCACGGCACCTACGTTTGACATGAAGTCACTGACGTTCGGGTCTTGCTGCACAATCTCGGCAAGCTTCTTTTGGTGTACCATCAGCGATTCAAAGGATATCTCCTCCGCTGCTTCCGTAAAACAGACTATTCGAGCCGTATCTTCGCTGGGAAGAAATCCCTTGGGCGTATATAAATAGAGTACTATAACAGCCGCTAAGAACAAAATAGAAACGATGAGAGTCGTAAGCCTGTAACGCAAGGCCCACTTAAGGCTTATTTCATATGCACCGCGCATGCCCTCGAAGAACCGTTCGAAAATCTGGTAGAGACGGCCGTGTCTCACCTCGGTAGGAGGACGGAGAAAACGGCTGCACAGCATAGGCGTCAATGTCAGCGATACAAATCCGGAAATGAGAACTGCAACGGCAATAGTAACTGCGAACTCATGAAGCAATCTTCCGACGATACCCCCCATGAAGAGAACGGGAATGAACACGGCAACGAGAGAGAGGGTCATGGAAAGTATGGTAAAGCTTATCTCGCTCGATCCCTTGAGGGCAGCTTCCATTATCCCTTCGCCTTGCTCCATGTGTCGGACGATATTCTCCAGCATGACGATGGCGTCGTCGACCACAAACCCAACGCACAGTGTGAGGGCCATCAGCGACAGGTTATCGAGGCTATAACCGCAAAGGTACATTACCGCAAAGGTTCCCACGATTGACATCGGCAGGGCAAGGCTCGGGATGATCGTGGCGGAAAGATTGCGGAGAAAGACAAAGATCACGGTAATGACAAGACCCAGGGCCAGGAACAAGGTAAACTGAACATCGTGAACCGAGTCTTTTATAGGCACGGATCGGTCATAGAGGATATCGAGATTCACGGACGCCGGAAGGTCTGCACGAAAGCTTGGAAGAATGTCTTTGATAGACTGTACGACCTCGATTGTATTGGTACCCGGCTGCCGGAGTATGGCAAGAACAATGGCCCGGGTGCCATTGAACCAAGCGGCAACCTTGTCGTTCTGAACGCTGTCGATGACATGACCAATTTCCCCGAGCCTGACCGGCGACCCGCCGCGATAGGCCACAATGAGAGGCCGGTAAGCCGCCGCATCATTCAGCTGTCCCGTGGCCTGCACGATGAAGGCCTGGTGGGTTCCCCAGAGTGTACCTGTGGGAAGATTGACATTCCCTGAGGCTATTGCACTTGCCACCTCATCAATACCGATCCCTTTCGAAGCCAAGGCCTTCGGATCAAGGCGGGCGCGGACAGCATACTTCTGGGACCCATACACCATCACCTCGGCAACACCGCTGATCATGGAAATACGTTGCGCGAGGAGATTTTCCGCATATTCATCAACCGTCGAGAGGGGCAAAGTCGCCGTGCTCATGGCAAGATAAAGTACCGGCTGATCAGCCGGGTTTACTTTACGAAAGGTCGGCGGAGTCGGCATGTTTTGAGGGAGCTGGCTCGCCGCCGTAGATATGGCAGTTTGAACGTCCTGCGCCGCTGCATCAATGCTCCTGCTCAAATTGAATTGCAGGGTAATCTTGCTGATGCCGAGACCGTTCGTTGATGTCATGGAGTCCAAACCGGCAATCGTGGAGAACTGTTTTTCAAGTGGTGTCGCGACTGCGGAGGCCATAGTCTCTGGGCTCGCCCCCGGGAGGCTGACAGAAACAAGGATCGTAGGAAAGTCCACATTGGGAAGATCGCTGACAGGAAGGGAACGGTAGGCAACTGCACCAAAGAGGAGTATCGCCGTCATGACTAGCGTTGTCATAATCGGACGGCGTATAAAGATCTCTGAAAGATTCATGTGGGCCCTTCCGTGTATTTAAATCAAGGCGCTTCTTTAATCGTCACTTGGGCCCCCGGTATGATCTGCAACTGACCATCCGTAACCACGCGCTCTCCCGCCTGTATCCCTTTCACTATGGCAGTTTCTCCGCCGATGGTGGCTCCTATAGTAACGGGTCTCATATCCGCTGTGAGATCTGGCTTGACGACAAAGACGTATTGACCTGATTGACCTGTCTGAATGGCTTGTGAAGGAACGATTATTGCGTTGGGCTCCTTTCTCAGCGTCAGAACTACAGTAACAAACTGACCGGGCCAAAGGCGTTTATCGCTGTTGGCAAAAGTTCCCTTGAGGACGATAGTCCCCGTTACTTTATTTACCGCATTGTCTATGAACGTAAGCAACCCTTGCTCGGGACGTTCATCTTTGGAGATAAAGGCTTCCACTTTGAGTTTTTCGTTCGTCTGGTACTTCTTCACTGCGGGCAAATCATTTTCGTTGATGGTGAAAGTGACATAGATAGGCTGTATCTGGTTTATGACAACTACTTCCACGTCATTGGCCTTGACGATGTTTCCCTGATGCAGTTTCAGTGATCCCGTCCGCCCGCCAATAGGGGAACGAATGGAGCAGTAGTGAACCTGGACGC
>CAITLA010000029.1 GCA_903893135.1 uncultured Syntrophaceae bacterium
CTGCTTGGCGGCGCGTCTTGCAAGAAATTTTCCCATCTCACGTATGAATTCTCGCGATGAGTATGAAGCGGGCGGCAGGGCGTCGGCTATCTCTGTAATCGTTTTGTCGCAGACCTGGAGATCTTCCTCGTCGATATAAGTATCATATATCCTGTCGATGTATAGTTTTCTGAGTGTCCGGTCATCCACGTGGGGGCTGCCCTGGTAGTGCCTGAATCCCAGGGCCTCAAAAAAATCCATATCGACAATTGTGGCACCTGTGGCGACGATCACATCCACCATGTTGTGTTTCACGAGATCCGCATAAACCTGCATGCAGCCCGCCGCGCTCGTGCTTCCCGCTATGGTGAGAATGATGGTGCAGTCTTCATCTCTCAGCATCCTGTCATAGATGTCTGCGGCCTGGGCCAGGTCTCTTGCCGAAAAGGACATCCCTCTCATGGCATCGATGATATCAACTGCATTGAATGATTTTATGTCAATGTGCTGAACCGGCGTCTTCAGATATTCCTTCTTTTCCATAATCTCCTCGGTGAGTTTTTTGATCCCAGGATTAACCAGTTGGCTCAAGCTTCCCGACTTGAGCCAATAAGAATGCCCTTTTGGTGGGTCAAGTATAAGGAATGAGTGCTTTGTATGTCAAGGCAATTCGACGACAAATAGCGGTCCGCGCCGCTGCGCGATTTCGGCGGGATCGCCTGGGGAATTTTCCTGCGGCCTGATTGAGTGGTGAGTTGGAAAATGGAGGCCCCCACCCTGACTACGGATGGAGACAGGCTGTTTCCACATAATCGCAGTTTAATCGCGATATCTTTCAGATCAAGAAAAATCGGTCTTGTCAGCGACTGCAATATCTGGTACTTGCAGCTAATATGAAGGAAATACTGAGCGTCACAGAGTTAAATGAAAATATCAAGCGTCTCCTGGAGGCGAGCTTCGATACACTCTGGGTGGAAGGGGAGGTATCCAATCTGCGACGGCCTGCATCGGGCCATATGTACTTTACCCTCAAGGATGAGAAGAGTCAGATCAGGGCCGTCATTTTCAGGGCTTTGCCCATGCAAAGACAGTCTCCATGGGCCAGATCGGCCCAGTTCGATCTTGAAGAAGGGATGAGCGTCATCTGTTCCGGAAGGGTGAGTGTCTATCATGCGCGAGGCGAATACCAATTGATCGTTGATGTGATGGAACCAAGAGGCCTTGGCGCCCTTCAGAAGGCCTTCGAACATCTCAAAGCCCGTCTGCTGGCAGAGGGCCTTTTTGATCCTGCCCACAAAAAACCCATCCCTTTTCTCCCCGGGAGGATCGGGGTAATCACCT
Source organism: uncultured Syntrophaceae bacterium (assembly GCA_903893135.1). GTDB lineage: Bacteria > Desulfobacterota > Syntrophia > Syntrophales > UBA2185 > Fen-1135. The sequence continues at coordinate 1,321 of CAITLA010000029.1, forward strand.
CTCCCACAGGGGCGGTTATCAGGGATATTTTGAATATCACGAGGCGGCGGTTTCCTTCAGTGGATATTCTTGTTGTTCCCGTAAGGGTGCAGGGCATGGAGGCGCCCCCGGAAATCATAAGGGCCATCACCGATATGCAAGCGGTGGGGAATATTGATGTCATTATCATAGCCAGGGGAGGGGGATCGCTCGAGGACCTGGCGCCTTTCAACGATGA
>CAITLA010000030.1 GCA_903893135.1 uncultured Syntrophaceae bacterium
GAGGGCGCTTTCGACGCCCCACCATTGGGCACTGAGTTTGCTGTAGCTGTTCATGACCTCGATGGCTTTAGGCATGGCGATTATCTTCCAGGCCGGCGCTGAGGCATATACGTCTATCCCGGGATAGTTCCGCTTGAAATATGGGACGATTCCCACATGATCGAAATGCGAATGGAGGATCAGTATCTTCCCGATCTTTTTCGCGTCGATCCTAAATGTCTTCATCTGTTCCAGAACGTCAGGGAGTATGTAGCTCATCGCCCCGTTAATCAAGATTGCATCGTCTCGCCCTTCAAAAATATAGACCCCCGCTTCCTCACGGCCCAAGTACCAGAGATTCTCCGTGACCTTTCCCGCCTTTCTGAATCGCATAAATTCCACCTCCGTTGCATGACCCTGTCTCTGTCAATATGTATTCTTCCAAAACGTGCGTGGACTATCCTTTGGCTTTTCCGGATTCTTCCAAACGTGTGAGCCGTTCTTTGATCTCCTCAATTTCCTTTCGAGTAGGTACATTCATACGATTCAGGAGACCTGTTGCCATCTGTTCCATCTTATCTTCCAGGTCCTTTTTTGCCTGCTTTGATTTCTCCACAAATTCACTGACGGCCTCTCGTGCCTCCTTCTCGGTCATCTCTCCCTTTTTTACGAGTTCATTCATAATCTCCTGGACTTTTTCCGTGGTCATTATCGCCAGCCCGGCGCCAGCCAATGTTATTCTCCTGATATAGTCAAACATTTCCATCCCTCCTTATATAATTAAATAATTTCATTTTAAATTCTATATAAGGAAATGTCAATGTAATGGTTCCGTGCTGATATGGTATTTGCACTCAGCGAGGACGTATGATAAACAGCGGTCACCATCGATGAGTGGGAATGATAGGTAGGGGTATGTATGGAAGTCGCTGAACTTATAAGGAAGGCAAGGGCAGAAGGGAGAACTGCCCTGACAGAGGCGGAATCTAAAGAATTGCTCAGGAATTATGGCGTGCCTGTTGTCGATGAATGCGTTGCCACAAGCGTGGACGAGGCTGCTATTCAGGCTGAGGCTGCCGGTTTTCCAGTTGTTGTAAAAGGTCTCGGCGCCCGACTTACACACAAGACGGAACGTGGCCTTGTGAAGCTGAGTTTGAAAAGCGCGGAAGAGGTCCGAAAAGCTGCCGGAGAAATTGCCGAGGCTGCAGGTGATGACCTGGAAGGGTTTCTTATATACCACATGGTGGAGGGCAGACGGGAATTCATGGCGGGGCTGTTTCATGATGCCCAATTCGGTCCGGTTGTCATGTTCGGTTTAGGCGGTATCTTTGCTGAGGCGCTTGCTGATGTGACGTTTCGCATTGCACCCCTCGATGAAACACATGCGCATGATATGATAAAAAAAATCAGGGCCGTTGACCTGCTGGGAAAGTTTCGCGGTGAGGCGTCAGTAAAAAGTGAAGAGATCGTCAGTATCCTTCTTGGTCTATCCAGGCTTGGAATGGAACACTCGGAAGTACGAGAGGTTGATATAAATCCCCTGCTCATAGGTCCCGATGGCCGGGTGACTGCTGTAGATGCACTGGTCATTGTCGGTGGCATTCCTCAAAAAATTTCTGTGCGTCCACCCGCGGATCAGAAAGCGATCCGAAATTTCTTCCATGCCCGCTCAATTGCGTTTGTCGGCGCGTCTGCTACGTTCGGTAAATGGGGATACACTCTGTTCACTAATGTGGTTGCCGGGAATTTCCAAGGTGAGGTTTATCTGGTTAATCCTAAGGGTGGTGAAATTGCGGGAAAGCCTGTCTTCAAATCTTTGACAGACACTCCCGGGCCTGTAGACCTTGCCGTGGTAATGGTCCCTGCGGCAAAAGTTATGGACATCATTCCTCAGCTTAAAGAAAAGGGCATCAAGAGCGTACTCTTGGTCACATCGGGTTTCAGTGATGCGGGGAAAAAAGGATTACGCCTGGAGGAGCGGCTGGTGGAAAAGGCGCGTGAGGCCGGAATTACAATTCTCGGGCCCAACACAATGGGGATTTGCAATCCTCATGAAAATTTATTCTGCCTATATCAGCATGTGCGGCCGAAGCCAGGCTCGACGGCGCTGGTTGCCCAATCGGGTAATCTCGGGACACAGCTATTGATGTTTGCCGAGAGTGAGGGGATCGGGATACGCGCGTTCATCGGATCCGGAAATGAGGCAATGATCACGATTGAAGACTACATGGAATTCTTCGAAACTGATGACTTGACAAAAACAGTCGTATTATACGTAGAAAGCCCCAAAGATGGCAGACGGTTTTTCGAGTCAACCAGCAGGATTTCCCGAAAAAAACCGGTTCTCATGCTCAAGGGCGGTCGCACACGCGCGGGTAACCGCGCGGCCGCCAGTCATACGGGCGCACTAGCCTCCAATATTGAAGTCTTCAAGGCCGCGTGCCGCCAGGCAGGAGTCGTTCTGGGAGAAACTTCCATGGACCTCCTCGATCTCTCTGCTGCATTTTCGTCGCTCCCATTGCCACAGGGTAATAAGGTGGCAATAATGACCCTGGGTGGAGGCTGGGGCGTGGTTACAGCCGACCTGTGCGTGGAATATGGGCTGGAAGTGCCTGAACTTTCATCTCATATAATATCGCGGATCGATAAAGTTCTTCCTCCATACTGGAGCCGGTCGAATCCGGTCGACCTGGTTGCAGAGATGGATCTCTCCGTTCCCATGATACTCATCGAAGAACTGCTGAAGTGGGATGGGTGTGATGCGGCAATTCACCTCGGCATCCTTGGCAGGTTAGTATTTGTAAAGCGAATGATCGAATCCTCTTATCTGGCTGATCAGACCTGTGACCGTAAGGTTTTAGTAGAAATTGTTCGTCGGGTGGCTGATTTCGAACTCAGTTACAGTGAACACGTGGTTCGCCTGATGGAGAAGTATGGCAAACCAGTTCTGGGGGTTTGCCTTCTTTCCGATGAAAATGCCCGTGCCATTAAGGAGATTGAGGGGAGTAAATACAAAGGGGTGTCTTTCCTGACACCGGAGCGAGCCGTAAAGGCACTTGCCGGCATGTATTCATACAAGTGCTGGCTGGATCTTGAAGGGATTTCATTAAAGAGATGATGAATGGCTAAGCTATCTCTTTTTCGGTTGGCTTCCTCGGAAGTCGGGCACTGTGCCAGACTGCGACTATCCAGACGGTCTTCTGTTTCACGCGGTAGATAAACCGGCACGGCGCAATCGCCACTTCCCGGAAGGGGAGATCAGGAAATTCCGGCAATGCCGTACCGGAACCGGGAAACCTTTTAAGGCGCGACAAGGTCTTTTCTGCCTTCTTTCGGAATGCAACTGCCGCAGATGGACCTTCACTATCGATGAAGGTGATAGCCGCGAGAAAATGGTTACGTCCGGAAGGAGTAAAGAGAACTCTCAAACAATCCTCCTATTTCAACAAGGCATCCGCATCTGCAAGGACATGACTTAGATCATAAGCCTTGCCTGTTTCGATCTCCGTTTCACCGCGGGCGAGAAGACGCAGAATTTCCATTTCTTTTTGCGATTTTTCGTAGGCCTCCATGCTGACCACAACCGCGGCGGCTCTTCCCCTCTGCGTGATGACAACGGGTTGTCGTGAGGATTTCACGCGTTTCAGCACGGATGACGCCGCCTGGCGAAGATCGGTAATTGGTATGATGTTGGGAATCTTGGTCATTATTGTTACCCCCTGAACTACGTTTAACAGTACTGCCAAATGCAACAATAAGCAAGCTCTAGATTTGCGAATAAAATGGGGTTGAACGGTTCAGCAAGAATACCCGTCAGGCTTTCTTGCGATCTTCTACCTTTAATTCGAGGATGATGCGGCCCCACCCCCCGCATACTACACCGACATCAAAGCAACCAGCCCGCTTGAATCTCATCTCATTCGGATCAGCGCCTGCGTACAGAAACTCAGTTGCCGTAAAAATCTGTGGCATAATCACACTCAACGCATAGATGCATATCCTTTTCGGGGAGAGTGCCGTTAGAAGGTTTCCCGCGCTGTCAAAGTAAAACCTATCACCGACCTTGTGCTGGCTGTTGCATCCGTGCGAGTCCACCACTTCCACAATGATTGTCTTATTCATCAGCTCCGGCACCATGGATAGGATATCTTCATTTCGCGGATTATCCCGAAATATTTTCATCTCTTCATCAGTATAGCCCAAACGTTTTTGTATCATCTGCCACTTTTGGGTCTCCCACGTTTTGTCGCCAGTGCTCATAATGTTCCTCCTCATTTCACCTACGAATTTATATTTTCACTTTCTCTCCCAAGATTCGATTACGCCCTTCGCTTCCTTGAAAAGCGGGTGAGCCCTCAGTCTCTTGACGGCAAGAAGTTTCTTGTATCGTGCTGGATCCCGCAACCTCAATTTCGTCTTGAGATGATTCAACTCATGTTTGAGCTGTCCGTCTGTAACGGGGATTTTCGAACATCGTTGCTGGGGGCCAATCTTGCCCACATCAAAATGGTATCCACGCCTGACGGCTTCCTCGTAAACGTACCAAAGATAACAATCTATCGCAACTGTAGGCTGTAAATGAGCATTAAATCTATCCAGCTGAGGATGATTCTTATAGCCTTTTGTCTGGTGTTGCAAGACCTTTTGGGCAAGCAGGCCTTCCCGCCAGAGAGCAACGAGTCCCCTCGCGTCAAGGTAACCGGGATGTAAAGACCACAAACGCACTGCCTCTGTCTCCGCCAAAGGTGAGAGCTTACCGGCTTTGTCAACTGCACGTGAGCCTTACCAAATCTATATGCAGCTCGTTCTTAGTGCAGCTTTTTGGTTTTTTCCTTGGCCTTTTTATAGCTCTTCCCGTTGAACTTCCAAATGCTTTGACGGGACCAGCCGGCACTCTCAGCCGATATGATTAGATCGTATAATCCCTTGTGTTTTGCCTTACCGATTGTTACAGAATAGCCTCCGTCGGATAGAACTATCACAAAGGAATCTCCAGCATTACGGAGCACCCAGATCGGTCCGAGAGCAGCACCCCATCCAGCCGCATCTCGCATCGTGATAATTAAATCTGTGGCCTGTCCATCTCCGTCAAGGTCGACGGCTTTGCCAACGAGCTCGCATCTCTGCAGGTCATCATCTTTGGCTTCGGAGTGACGAATTACAACCTCGGCATTGCGTGGAACTGCGGATAGGCCGTCGTCTTCAATGGTAAAGGTCTGGACAGGCCAAGAAGTCGATGCGACCATTAACAAACCCACGATGAGCAAATTCAGTTTCATATCTTTCTTTTTTCGCTTTCACCTGAAATTAGCCGCGTGGCATTCCGCGGCCGTCCGAATGAGTTATTATATTAGTTATTGAAGACTTACGAGTTCTATTTCTTATATTCAAAATACTATCTTTTTACAAAATTACAAGTATTTTCATAATATGCATCGTTATTGTCGGATGCTTGCTTAATTATGGCAGGTAAGATGAACTTCTTTTTCAGAGCAGAAAAAGCCTCTTGCCATTGAAAGCGGAGCGGTGTATTTACCGGTTTCACTTACGAGTGTTGAAAGAACTTGCGAACTGATGAAGCACAGGAACACTTATCTATTATGAAAAAGGATAAATTTGCTGTTGTATTTCCCGGGCAGGGGGCGCAACGGCCCGGAATGGGAGAGGATTTCTATGATAATGTTCCTATCAGCCGTGAGGTGTACGACGAGGCATCTCAGGCGGCAGGGTGGGACATTGCCGCCATGTGTTTCGGCGACGATGAACGCCTCAACCTGACGGAGTTTACCCAACCATGTGTTCTTACTACGGAAATTGCTATGCTCCTCGGCCTGCAGACCTTTTTCGGATTTTCACCGGCAATCTTCGGCGGACACAGCCTCGGCGAATTTACCGCATTGGTCGCTGCCGGTGCCCTTCCGTTATCAGAGGCTGTTCGCATCGTCCAGATACGTGGCCGCCTGATGCAGGAGGCCGTGCCCGTCGGTCGCGGAGCCATGGCTGCTGTTATCTCCGATAATGTGGACATAGCGCTGGTGCGCCTGGCATTGAAGGATCTTCCCATTGACATCGCAAATATCAATTCCGCCAATCAGATAGTCATCAGTGGTGACGCCGGGGCAATGCCGGAGGCAGAGGCAAGGCTGCAGGAGGCGTTGGCCACGGATAGACCGTTTCGCTTTATCCCGCTTAATGTGAGCGCACCCTTTCATAGTCGTTTTATGAGTACGATTGTCGAGCCGTTTGAAAATATACTGCGGATGATCGGGCAAGGCATCTATCACGACAAGTCAATAACAGTAACTTCAAATTTCCGGGGGGGATTTCATTCAGGCCTGTATGAGGATCTTATTTATAACCTTGTGTCCCAGTTGAATCACTCGGTGTTGTGGGTGAATAATATGAAGTCCCTTGCTTCGCAGGCGGATACGATATATGAGGTCGGCCCCGGTCGGCCCCTGCGCGATTTCTTCAAGACTATAAATGTAACCTGCACATCGATTACAACGCTCGCAACGGCTGAGAAAACATTTAAGAAAAGCGGTTGACGTCTGTGAGAAAGCCCTTCTTCATCGTCATATGTGCATTTATTCTTGCGTCAGGTGCCATTTCTTTCGTTTGCGAGAATTTTTTTCTACCCATCGGTTGCACAAGGCCGGGATATGCATCATCCCTGGATACAGGTTTGAACCTTGCCCCCATCGACACATCGGGAACCACCCTTCACAGTATCCGGGTAGTCAACGTCTATCCGCACGATCCTGATGCCTTCACGCAGGGGCTTGTATTCCATAAGGGGTATATCTACGAAGGGACAGGGCTTCCCGGACAGTCGAGCATACGCAAAGTTGAGCTTAAGACGGGCAGGGTTTTGAAGCGTCAAAGTCTCGCCGCAGAACACTTCGGCGAGGGCATTACTATTTGCCGGAACAGATTGATCCAACTGACATGGCAGTCGCACACTGCTTTTGTCTATGACCTTCAATCATTCCGCCTCCTCCAAACATTTTCCTACCCCACGGAAGGCTGGGGTATTACCTGCGACGGCAATTACCTCATCATGAGTGACGGAACAGCTGTCCTGCGTTTTCTGGACGCCCGGACGTATAAAATGGTGAAGCAGATCGAGGTAAGGGACCGGGGTAATATTTTGTCGAACATTAATGAACTCGAATTTGTGAGAGGCGAGATTTACGCCAACGTATGGGGTACGGGCTATATTGTCCGCATCTCACCACGTACAGGGCAGGTCCTTGGCTGGATTGACCTCAGGGATTTATACCGATATGTCGGTGCGGGCAGAAACATTGATGTCTTAAACGGCATTGCATATGACGCAAGAGGCGACAGGCTGTTTGTGACGGGAAAATACTGGCCGAATCTCTTTGAGATCCGGTTAGAGGCTCCTAAATAGACGGTGTTCTATAGCAGAGGCGTTGTCCAGCCCTGTTCCTGGTCATCCCGGATCTGGTTTTCCTTCATGTGCTGTTCAATCTGTTTTCGTGTGCTCTCAAAGGCCTCTTCGTTCAGATGCTCCGGAACAGATATGGGTTTATCCCAGCGGACGGTGACTTTACTGAAAGGTTTGGGAATCAGAGTGCGATCCCAGCTATTCAACACCCAGGCCCGGTCAACTGAGATATAGACAGGAACGATTGGTACGCCGGTAGACTGTGCCATCACAATAAGTCCCGGCTTCACAACCCCTCTCGGTCCTCGCGGCCCATCAAGAGCGTGCACGGCCACCTGATTTTCTGCTAAATCCGCAATCATATCGGCAAGTGCCCCCTTGCTACCCCGGCTATTATATCACCATCACGGCTCTGGCTGATCATAGCGGATGGCGCATAGACACTAAATTTTTTTGCATAACCCACGACCGGAATAATACGCTGGTGCCAGATCGCGACGATCATCTTCTGGCCACTTTTCAGGTATTGCAGGGTCATCTCCTCGTTTACAGCCCTGATCCTAATCAGGGAAAGGTATTCACGGACAAGATAATAGGCAAAGGGAATGAGGCCGTATTTCAATGCGAAGCGTGAGAGGGACTTGATCATATAGTCCGTTCTTAAGCTTTCTTTACATAAATAGGGTTCGAAAATATCCAGGGCAGGTATTTGCCGAGGACTCTAAGATAGGCTTCAGCCCTGTAAACTCCGGGCTCGCTGATGATACCCGTCAGATATTGACCGATCTCTTCCCTAATCAAGGTTCCGTCTTTGATGATGCGTATCTTTGCGGTCGCAGGAAGTATTGCTGTTAGGCAAGCCTCGTTTTCAAGGATGAAGTCATCACCCAGAGTGGCACTCCGGCTGTTATCCGTCAAAACAAAAGAGAATCCCTTGGATTCGCGGAAATACTCTGCGGCAACATACGCCCTTCCCTGTCTTAGGGCGGAAAGAAGCGCTGCAATGTCCCTCGCATGATCTCTGACCAAAGGTCTTTCGGTGATCACGTGGGTCCTCATAAATTTGAATGCCTTCGCAAAGGGGAAAACAGATAGATTCAAACCCAGCACCCGCCGAAGGGTGTCATGATTGTCGAGTTCACCTATTCCCACTACTTTAGCGTTACTGTTCAGCCGATCCCAGCGTTCCAGGGTCACTTTTCTCGGTCCCGTGAGGAAGAAGGCAGGAAAGAGAAAGCTCAATATGGACCGGGTATATCCTCTCAGGGTGCTCTGCCAGTCCGTCATGAAGTCCCATATCCCCATGCCTGTATAACCGGTTACCCTCCAGTCTAACCAGGGGTAATGTTTCACGTGAAACAATTCCGTTCCCTCATGATCCGGGTGGGCAATGAACCCCATTCCTCCCTTTGACCGAACCTCATCCACGTAAATCTGGGGTTCCATATCCGGTTCATCCTCGGGGATAATCACAGGCGCATCAATCTGGAAGGCCAGGTAATGGTTGAAGCGGGGCGCAATTTCCTGACCGACGATGAGCAGCGTATCGCCGTGCCACCCTTCAAATCCTTCTTCTCTCGCCCGCAGGCTGGAGTGGTCCGTAAGCATGACAAAGTCAATGCCGTTGATCTTCGCTGCCTCCAGAATTTCTGCTATGGGAGCCCGGCCGTCAAACGAGTAGGCTGAGTGGCTATGGATGATACCCGTATAGTCGTAGAAGTTAGGCATAGAAACCTGCTTCGTTCAATAGACCTGTGACTGGAGTGGACAGCCTTCACAACGGGGCTTTCGGGTGCAAAAATGTTTTCCCGTGTTAACGAAGAGGGCATGATATTGATTGTACAGAGGGACGCTGTGAGGAAGGTGGGTCATAAAAAGATTCTGAATTTCCTTATACGTTGCATCACCCGGGATAACATCATGCCTCTGTAAAATTCTTCTGGTATAGGCATCGACGACGAATATGGGCTTCTCTCCCGAATAGAGAAGGATGCTATCGGCTGTTTCCTCACCGATGCCCTTGACCGCGAGCAGCTTTGTTCTCAGGCGCCAGAGGTCTTCCGCAAACATATTATCCAGTTTGCCATCATACCCGTTATATAAGAACCGTATAAACGATTTTAATCTCTGGGTCTTTATATTGTAATATCCCGCCGGTCTAATGAGATCGGCGAGTGTCGAATCGTCTATCTCTAAAATCCCCGCGGGGTGAAGAAGCTCTTTGGATTTCAGCCTGGCTATGGCCTTTTCCACATTTCGCCAGGCTGTATTCTGGGTCAATATCGCCCCGACAATAACCTCGAAAGGGGAATTACCGGGCCACCAGTTGAGGTCACCGAAGTGGGCATTCAGCTTTTTATAGGTCGCAAGAAAATAATGATCCCGCTTCATACAGGAATCCGGTACCGTCTTTCATACGAGGGCGCTGACTATTTGCGCAGGCTGACAAAAAAAGTCGAGTTACCCCTCCTGATCAAGAGAAGGATGCTTTTCTTTGCACTCTTTTTCGATATTTCCCGCACGTAGTCCTTCATTGAGGAAATTTTCACTTTATTGACTTCCAGGATGATGTCATGGGGTTGGATACCTTTTTCATCAGCAGGGCTTCCGTCTTTGACATCAACTACAACTACGCCGCCCGTCCCGGCGATCCCGAGATATTGGGCGATTTCGGGTGTGATATCCTGTACTGTCATGCCGAAGTTTTCCTTCGATTCTCTCGCGGAGGCTACCTCCGGTCGGTCCTTCCGCTCCGTAACAACAATTTGGAAGGTTTTCTCCTCCCCATCCCTCAAGGCTTTGACCTCAATTTTATCCCCGACATGGAAAGAGGCGATAGTGAGCAGCAATTCGTGTGTATCCTTGATCCTCTTGCCGTTCACCTCAGTTATGAGATCTCCCGCTTTCAGTCCGCCCTTGTCAGCGGGATCCCCCTTGAACACTTCGGATATCAGTGCACCACTATTATCTTTAAGTTTGAGATTCTTGGCTATATCTTCTGTCACGTCCTGCACAGAAATACCCAGCCAGCCGCGGGTCACTTTACCCTTTGATTTGAGGTCAGGCAGTATGGTTTGGGCCATATTCACCGGTATGGCAAATCCGATGCCTTGTCCCTGGGCCACGATAGCTGTATTGATGCCTATTACCTTCCCTTCCATATTGAATAGAGGTCCACCGCTGTTACCGGGATTGATGGAGGCATCAGTCTGAATGAAATTATCATAGGGCCCCGCGCCTATCACCCTGCCCTTGGCGCTGACAATGCCGGCAGTCACTGTCTGTTCAAGGCCGAAGGGATTCCCGATGGCTAAAACCCAGTCGCCTACACGCAGCTTGTCGGAATCCCCTATTTCAGCCACGGGGAGGCTTTCGCTCTGTTTAATCTTTATAAGGGCAAGGTCCGTTTTTGCATCCTTGCCGATCACCTTAGCCTCATATTCCTTTCCCGTGGAGAGCTTAACCAGTATCTTGTCAGCCTGTTCCACTACATGATTGTTGGTAAAGATGTAGCCGTCATGACTGATTATAAAACCGGACCCAAGGCTTCTCTGCTTGAATTCTCTCTGGGGTACATCGCCGAAGAATCTTTCAAAGAAATCATCGCCCCAGAAATATCTGTCAAAGGGCGTCCTGAATGGGCCTCCACGACCGCTTCTGACCGTTTTCGTTGTACTGATATTTACGACAGCGGGCTTCAATCTTTCCGCCAAATCAGCAAATGAAAAAGGCGTACGAGGACTTTCCGGTGATGAAACCGCCGACACTGTCTGAACGTTAGATCCGACAGGAACAAAGGATGACCTCAATACTTCTATAAGGGAAATGATAAAAAAACCTATCAGAAAAGCAAGCAGAAACATGATAAAAGTTTTTCTGTTCTTATTTTCCATCTCTTACTTATTGACCTCCTTGGGGTTGAAACCCTCTACATCGCAATATTTGTGCGCAATTAGCATATCTATTTGCAAAATACCATTATTTTTCATTCATGGGTGAGGCAGTCAAATATCGCGGAAGCTGAGCTTGAATCAGCGGTCACCCTTCCTGTATGATTCCGACATTTGCTCGTGTAACCTTAACGCCTGCAGCAGAAACACCTCAATTTTCGCCGTGATGACTTGCGGAAAAAGGTTCCCATCGCTCTCGATAGCCAGAAAAGGAAGTTCCGTGCCCATCTCCCTCGACAGAATAGCCTCAGCCAGACGGTTGGGCATACAGCCGAAGGGTCCTATTGCGATAACGCCGCAGTAGTGATTGCGTATTTCGGTTACTGCTGCCCCAATTGTCAACACGGCCTCGCCTGTCAGCTCCGGATTGATCAAATGCCGACTCTCACTTATCAGATGGTCGACATCATCCAGCCGATATGTATACAGACCTGATCGCTCCATGATTTTTTTGAATGTCTTGTCATAGTTTCTCATCCATGCCGATCTCAGCAAGAGGGAAAGCCGTTCCCGGAAATTGGGTGCGGCCGCGGACAAGCCTTTTGCGAAGCACCAGTCAGTGTAATAGACCCATTCGATGACACTGGAGACTTTGGTTGCAAACCCCTGCTCAGCGAGCTTCTCCACAAGGAATTGCCGGGACAGATCGTCATGGCGAACAAAGATCTCCCCCGTGAGCAGAATTGCAGGGGTATCACGCACATGCCTCTTTACAGGTATCTTTCGAAAGTTATCGGCTACGGTCTTGAGGGTTTTTTGAATGTCTTTAAAATTGGGTGAATGTTCGAAGACGCCAATGAGCTTCCTGGTTTCCTGATTATATATTTCCAGGGCTGAGTCTTTGTCCACAGCGTTTGCAAGGAGAACTGAATAAATATCCTGTATAATATCAGCTACAACCAGACATGACCAAAGTTTCAAGGTAAATTCATTGCCGCCGGCTTCCGTGTAACTGTTTTCGGCCTGAAGGGTAAATAAGGCGACGTCCTTAATCCCGTTGCGGGCAATAAGCTGACTGATAAAAGGAGAATATTGGCCGAACCGGCAGGGACCTGGGGCGGTCGGCATAAAATAAACCAATAGCTCTTCAGATCTATCCCTGTCTTTCAAGTATTTCAAGAGACTTCCTACAGTAAGCAACAGTGGCAGGCATTCCTTACAGCTTGTGTTGCCCCTTCCGAGTTTGAGAACTTCGTCATCTGCGGGCGGAAGTACCGATGCGCGTATACCTATCGATCTGAATACGGCGGACGTCGCATCGTTCAGGAATCGCCCCATGGACGGAAAAATGAGATGTATCCGGGGATGATGAAACGGGTAGCCTGTCCCCTTGGAATCGATGAACTCCTGTTTACTGTGATCAAAATGTGCTGCCTGAGGTGAAGAATAATATGGAGCGGAGGCATCATTACGGAACTTTTTCAGTTCCCTGTGATTCTTAATGATATCCATAAATGCCTCAATTCTCGTTTCCAGACCTGCATCGGCTACGTGAGAGTCCAATTCGAGGATCAAGAGGGGCTTTCCCCTCATGATATGGCGAAAATATCCCAGAAGAAAAGAGTCCGGACCGCAGGAGAAATTGGTGATATAGCATCCAAAAAGTTGAGGATGTCTTTCTACGAAATTTGTTCCTTTGAGAATCGACTGCCCTGTTGACCAGTACATTTTATCGTCGATGGCCTCTTCATCCGAAGGAAGGAAATCAAATGGGATCACAGGCACACCCCTGGATGCGAATTTATGGGGTATTCCCATATTCGCCTCCGGCACAAAGGCATTGTAAGATCTGCCAAATATAACCACGGCGGACCGGTCAGGATTCTTCTCAAGGTCACGTAAAAACCGCAACCCGGCTTCCCTCATCTCCCTATGAATGGATTTCTGGGATTCGACTGCCTCAGAGAATGCCCTACGGGCTAGATTCTTACGACAACCGAGCTTCCCTGCCATAGATACAAAGGCATGTTCAGCCTTCTCATATCCTGCGGAAAAGTCGATGACCGGTGTTATTATCTTTCCTTCTTTCTTTAAGTTTCTTAATATTTCCGTATCCTTGAAGGCACTTGACAGATAATAAGGTTCTCCCTGCAACAGGGGGCATGTTATGCCTTGTTTGCAACCGTTTTCCACGTATGCCCCCTTTACCTGGGGCAGAAAAAGATAATCCGGCTTCTTTCTCAAAAGATTTTGAAGGTAGCCATGCGAAATTTCTGCGGGGTAGCAAAATGGCGCTCTCTGACGGTCGACACCTTCCTGTTCGGAAATGTCCGAAACCAACACGCGAAAGCCTATCCGTGAAAAGAAGCGGTAGTACAGGGGATAATAAGAATTTACCAGGAATGATTTATTAACGCCTACTGTTTTCGCATTCTCCTTGACCCCTAGCTCCTCCGGCTGAGGAACATACTGATGAAAAACGAGATCCTCATAAATCTTAACAAGGTTCAGTTTTTCAGTATCAAACTGAATCTTAAAGCGTTGATTATACCATCTGTTGCAGGCGCCGCCGAACGGATATATCTTCCCTTCTATTCTGATCCTGGCGATTTCACATTTCCGATCACATTTCTCTTTCCCCCCATTACATGTGAACGGTTCTCCGTATTCGATGGTTCTATCCCTTAGTTCCTTGAGAGAGAACTCTTTTTCTTTAAGGAGACTTAGTTCAAGCTTGCGTTTTACTTCCAGGGCAACGCCGAAGGCCCCCATCAGTCCTGCTTCCGGCGGAACGACGATCCGTTTTCCTGTCAGAGCCGCCATGGCCATGGGCACCGCCCGATTGTAACAGACACCGCCCTGCATAAATATGTTGTTGCCTACAGGTCTATTTCCCTTGACTCGGTTATCGTAGTTCATGCAGATGGAATACACGAGGCCGGCGACAATATCTTCCCTTGTCATACCTTCATGAGAGGCATTTTTAATATCGCTGTTGATGAAAGCCGCGCATTGATCATTGAAGTTCGGAGGCTCTTGTCCCTTCATTGCTATGACGCCGATGGACTCCATTTCCAGCCCCATTGTTTCTTTCGCAGCTTCTTCGAGGAATGAGCCAGTACCGGCGCTACAGGCGTCATTCATGGCATAGTCTGATGGTACACCATTTTTTATATAGGTGTATTTGGCATCCTGTCCGCCTATCTCGAAGATTGTATCTACTGTCTTATCGAAAAATAATGCCCCCGTAGCATGGGCGATAATTTCATTTATGATGCCGCCAGTCATGGCATGTAATCCTGCTATCTGCCTGCCCGAACCTGTTACACCCAATCCAACAATTCTTATTTTTTCTCCAAGTCCGACTAACTGGTCATAGAGATCCGCATAGCATTCTCTTGAGGCCTGAACAGGATTCCCTTGAGTCCGCAGGTACACGGAGGCCAGGACCTTATCATCATTCACCCTCAGGATGACCGCCTTCGTTGTTGTTGATCCTACGTCGAGTCCGATAACACAGCGATCATTCTCTTGGGCTACCCCTCTTTCTGCCGTTTTGAAATCGACCATACCGGCAGCACTACTAAGAGGAGGCAGTAAGGAAAAGGAATCCCTGCCTTTCTTGAAGATATTTTTCCTTTCCGGCAATTTTATCGTTTCGTGATTGAGGGCCCACAACGCTGAGCCCAGGGCTTCGAAGTAAGGGGCCTCTTCCGGAACGATCAAATTTTTTATCTCTTTCTGGAGATAGCCGATCATAACAGGATTTTGCGCGGTCCCCCCGATAATCATTATGTCGTTCCTGGGAATCTGTTTGATAATTTCGATGATTTTACCTGCCATCATCTTGCAGAGCCCGGCAGCGATCCTCCCTTTCGGCACACCTTTGTTTGTCGCATGGGTGCAGTCACTCTTGCAAAATACGCTGCAGCGTCCTGATACCTTATAAGGTCTTTCTTCGTTCGCAAAATTAGTTGCCTCATTTAACGACATACCAATTCTTCGGAGCTGTTGAAGGAAAAACTCCCCTGTCCCTGATGCACATTTGTTCCCCGTCTGAACCGAGCAGATTCTTCCGTCCTTTCCCAGGACATAGACCATGAAGGTTTCCCCTCCGGCACTGACGATGGCATCGAGGTTCTGTCGGTTGCCATTGAAGTGATAAAGTGCAGATTCAACTGCTTCCGGCTCGGAAATGGATGAAAGATTTACGGAGTGCCTGAATTTTCTGCCCGTTAAGGCAATTCTGTCATATGCGCTCGAATCTAAATTTATAAGCGTTTCAAGCAGGGCTTGTCGAGGGTTGCCATTGTGAGGCTTGACACTTATGGATGTCTTATGGATGTGATTATCTCCGTCCCTGGTAATGCCGACCGCTGATAATGTTGATGCACCTATACAAATACCAAGACTCTTCAATTTACCAACCTCGAATAATTGTAACGGCTATCGGAACATTCAATCGACTTCTTCTCGAACCCCGCTCCCTTATCAGGACGGAGAAATGCCCAACGTGGACTGGGATAAATCTTTACAAAATACCTCTGCGCCTAAGATTTCGTTCCCTATTGGAGATGATTCACTTGATCATATCATTTGTTATTAAATATACGGCTCTTCTTTTTTGTCAATAAGCTATGAGATATTTGCTGACCTTTAATCGGAGAGCTTCAGTGGTTTCTGAACTTCCTTGCTATCTAAAACAACATTATCTCCCTGATCTTCTCTCTTCACAGGATTAGTCAATTGACCAATTCCTTCTATTTCTATGGTCACTATATCACCGTCTTGAAGGTATATTGGAGGTTGTCTGGTAAAGCCGACGCCTTCCGGCGTACCAGTCAAGATTACCGTACCGGGCAGCAGCGTCATAGACCTCGAAAGATCGCTGATGATTGCAGGAATGTCGAAAATCATATCATAAGTATTTGAATCTTGTACAGTATTTCCGTTCAATATGGTGCGGATACGGAGGTTCTGGGGATCTGGAATTTCATCTCTTGTGACCAGATAAGGGCCTAAGGGGCAGAAAGTATCAAAACTCTTTCCCCTTGCCCATTGCTTTTTCTGCTTTTCGATCTGCCAGTCCCGGGCACTGACATCGTTGGCACACGTGTAGCCCAAAATGGAGTCCATTGCTTCAGAACGGGAGACGTTCTTGATCTCCTTTCCTATAATGACAGCGAGTTCTGCCTCGTAATCGACATTTGCGGGACCTGCTTGAGGAAGGAGAATGGGTGACATATGTCCAATCACGCTGGTTGTCGCTTTAAGGAATAAGATCGGTATTTCGGGATAAGACACGCTCGTTTCGTCGGCATGTTGCCTGTAGTTTAGTCCCAGTGCCAGGATATTGCAGGGATAAACGGGGGGAAGAATGCTCCCAATTCCTGCTACTTTTGATGTGACTTCAAAATCTCCGAACATATCTCCCCGGATCACCAGGGCCTGGTCCTCGAGTTCCGGCTCATATAGTCCGCACATTTCATGGTTTTCAGCTGAAAGGAAGCGAATGATCTTCATAGTTCATCTCCTGGAGCATTTTTTCTGATCATATTTCTCTTCCCATTATGAAGAGAAACAATATACATTCACAAGCGCATAGTGCCCTGTGATTTTGATTTTTTGGGAGAGCAAGTATTTGCGCTTCCATTTACATTATGTTAACATTCATTGCAATTATATTGAGAGCCTTGCGAAGCTATCACAGTATCTTTACTGACCTTACAGAAATCTGATTTGTCGGCAGGTATATTGTGAATAGAGGCTCATTCAATCAGTCAAGATAAGCGACCCCATGATTAGTAGCGTTTTGGAAAGTATCCCTGTTAGAGCTTACCACCGCCGTCCTGTTCTTACGAGGGCATTATGATTAATGCTATAGTAAGAATTGGCTCAACGACGATAAATGTAACCAGAACATTCCGCGATACCCTTTCTTTCGCCTTCACTATCATTCTGAAGATGTTTAACAAGAACTCATACAACAGCGCTACGAGACTGGTCATCATTCACCAGATATATTTTACTTCTATACAGATATTACCTCTGTTCATAGGCATTTCTATCATATTCGGCACTCTCCTTATGGGTATTGTATTTCAAATCATAAAGAACCTGGGGCTTGCTGAACATCTGGGTCGGATACTCATGAATTTAGTTGTTATGGAATTGGCGCCCTTTGTTACGGTGCTCTTGATTGCCCTTCGTTCCAGTTCTGCCATAAATGCCGAAATTGCGGTGATGAAGGTTAATAAAGAATTAAACACGTTAGATAAATTCAATATCGACACGGTCGATTACCTCTTTTTACCGAGGGTCATAAATGGCGTTATATCTGTTGTTTTACTGAGTGCTTTTTTCTCTATCCTGGTTTTGACAAGCGGCCTGTTATTTTCAAAGCTGCTTTTCGGACTGAGTTTGGAATCCTATTCAAATGTTTTATTAAGTTCAGCCAATTTTTATGATATAGTAATATCTCTAATAAAGTGTTGCGCATTCGGCTTTTTTATTACATTAATCCCCATACGATTCGGCCTGCATGCTACAAATGATCTCACGAGTATACCGATATCTGTTCTGAACGGCATGGTTGATGTCTTTATAGCTATTGTTTTTATTGAGGTGCTGTCATTAATTCTAATCTTCATTTAAGGCTGTTTGACGATGAAGTCACGCTCGGCAAAGAGCTCAATGACTTCACTGCGAAAAATAAAAAAAACCTGGGGCTCGTTTCGCTGGATGTGCCGCTCATCTCGAACCTGGATGTGTGGGTCAATATCGCCCTCATTAAGCAGTATCACGAGAATTTATCCGCAGATAAAGCACAAGAGCTGGTTATTCGCTATCTGACAGGATACGGTATGGAACATATTTCTAATAAGCGAAATCCCGCGTTGACCAATAGAGAGCGATTTTGTGCGATGCTTTTACGAGCCGCCATGGTTATAGATTCTATTGTCGTTATCGATAGACCTTTTACTATCATACCAGATGTCCAGGATGATCGATTCATATATGATAGTTTGAAAGCTGTTGATGATTCATTTAAAGAATGCCATATATTTGATTATCTGTGGTCCAAAGACAGGTACAGGATGATTGGTCTTTGATGTTTGGTAAGTCGAAGGATGCGCATCGCCTTCGGTATTTTTCCTGAACAGTGCTTCATAAGTTAGCTTTGCAGCTATTTGCGAGAACACCATGCTTAAGAGAGTTGAATTCAAGGTAGGCTTGTTTGTAGTACTCACATCATTATTGATCATAACGTCCATAGCATATCTGGCTTACAGCAAAGGTTTCTTCACAAAAGAGTATATCTATACCCTTTCGTCAAAATCCGGTGAGGATCTGACCGAGGGAACGCCGGTCGTTTTTTCCGGATTCAAGATTGGCAAGGTGGAAGCATTAGAACTAAATGATGAGGGAATACTCCTTATAAAAATGAGGATACCGGAACAACATGCAAAATGGATCAGGTCCGATAGCAAGTTCAACCTCTATAAACCCCTCATAGGCTCTGCCCGACTTATCGTTACTACGGAGAATTTGAACAGCCCGCCTCTGCCGCTAAAAACCGTCCCTGAAATTGTAATGGTCAACGATATCAACGAAACGATAAAAAGGGTCCAGCCCACACTGGATAAGGTGGACAAGGTAGTTGCGCATGTTGAGAGCATTACGGCGAACCTTGCTTCTAAGGAGAGCCTTCAATCAGTTAATGAGTCTCTCAGGAAGATTAGAGATATCCTTGTGAAGACGGATGACCAGATGTATGGCAAAGACGGTGTTCTGCCATTAGTCAGAACCATACTCAAGGATGTCGTTGTAAAGCTCCAAAAAGTCAATGCGGCCGTTGATAATGTTGTAAAGATCAGTGCTGATACGGCTGAATCGACAAAAGATTTAAAGGCGTTGAGAGCCGAGATCGATACAACCGTCAATACGATAGGCAATATGGTCAAAGAGATTGATAAAAAAATCCCATTTAAGAAACAACCGGAAGTAATAAAACTCCCATGAGAAAAATCATTTGCCTGATGGTGTTCAGTTTCCTGCTCGTTGGCTGCGGCTCGTCAAAGCCGGTGCCCGACTGGACCGATGCCTCCTTTAATCAACTCGATAACTATAAGAAGAGCTACTTGAGTGGCAAAGAACGTATTGCTGAAGCATACTTTAATAAGGCCGTTGATGAGATCAAGAGCAGCGGAGATCTGGAAATTCTCGCCAGAGCCTATCTTACAAAATATGCTGTCCACGTAGCCGTCCTCGACGCATTTGATGATAGGGAGTACATGAGGATAGATGCCGTCGAACCGATTTTACAGAACAAGAACTTTTATAGTTTCCTGAAAGGTGCCTTTGATAACGTCGATGAGAAACTGCTGCCACAGCAATACGCGGGTTTCTTGAGGGCATTCCAAAGCGGCAAGAAGGATGACGTTGCTCATGAAATTTCGAAAATGGATAACCCTCTGTCAAAACTAATTGCTCTTGGCCTCCTTGTCCAAAAAAACAAGAATGACGAAACAGATTTGAAACTTGCTATTGATATTGCATCGCATAATGGGTGGAAGAAGGCTCTCCTGGCCTATCTCTTCAAGCTTCAATCCTTTTACAAAACGAATAATAAACCGGATAAAGCGGCTCACGTGGAAGAGAGAATCCAGCTCATTAAGAATTAGGCACAGCCCGAAAGCTTTCAATCAAGTCTTTTATGGCCAGGATTTCGGTGGCACCCCGGAGGAAGCGTGAAAATTAAACAGTACGCATAAACTGCTGCTCATTAGATGAAAATACGAAACTACGGGAGGAAAATAATGGTAGAAGAGACAAAGAAGAAAGGGCATAAGAAGTCAGAAAAGTCGTTAGAAAAAATGACAGTTAAGGAACTGAGAGTAATAGCTATGGAAATTCCGCGAGCCGTAGCAGTCCACGATATGAAAAAGGCGGAACTTATAGTTTGTATCAAGGAAGCAAGAGGCATCAAGGATGAGGGCCCTGTTAAGATAAAGAAAAAGGTCGTAGCAAAGATAAAATTGAGCAAGAGCGAGATAAAAGGAAAGATTAAACAGCTTAGGGAAGAAAAAACGGCGGCCCAGGCATCAAAAAACAGAAAGAAAATGGATTTTCTGCGCCGCCGTATAAGTCACTTGAAGAAACAAACACGCAAATTTGCAGCTGCATGAATTTATCTGAGGGATGAGGATTTAACGCAGATCGAGCAAGAAGCTGGCTTCAGCTCCTCGTAATTCGGGCTTGACGCGTCCAGCTCTTGTTGTTCCAGGCAGGATTCATGGCGGGAATTCTCTTGTGGTCAAGGGGATGGAACCCGCATTTTCTCGCGAAGTAGCGGTGGAAGGCGACACATCCGGTCAGTTCAGGATGAAAAACTGTGACCAGCACATTAGGACTTTCCGCGGCGGCAATGTAGTCTTCCATCCGGAGTAATACGTTCACACCTTCACCTACCCTTAAGATCTTGGGTGCACGGATGAAGGTTAGCGGTAACAAGTGTGGCGCAACCTGGGGAATGCAAGCTTCAGACACAAAACTGTCAAGCTGACTCCCAAAACTGTTGCGTTCTATCTCGATATCGATCAGGCTTAGATGGGCTGGCTCGCCGACTATGGAGTTTGCGAGGAGAATTGTCCCGGCACATGTCCCCCAGATTTTCATCCCCCGCTTGAATTCGCGCAGTATGACCTCTTCAATGCCGAAGATACGCATCAACCGGGACATGCACGTACTCTCGCCACCGGGGATTATCAGGCCGGAAAGCTTGCGAAATTCGGCGGGGTCTTTCACTGGTATGCAAGGAATACCTAAACGTTCCAAGTGATCGAGATGTTCGACAACTCCACCTTGAAGATTAAGAACGCCGATCATTCAGTTACCATCCCCGTCCGGCTAATAGCTGCCCTTCCGGAATTTCGGCTATCTCAAGCCCTGGCATTGCCTCTCCGAGGCCCATGGAGGCTTCCAGCACTTTAGCAGGATCATTGTAGTAAGCCGTCGCCTTGACGATCGCCCGGGCGCGTAATGCTGGATTTTCCGATTTGAATATTCCGGAACCGACAAAAATTCCATCACATCCCAACTGCATCATCAGGGCCGCATCGGCAGGAGTTGCGATGCCTCCTGCGGCGAAATTAACTACAGGCAACCGTTCCAGTTCTCTCACCTGCAGGGCAAGTTCATAAGGCATGCCATTTGCCTTCGCATAACCAGTAACCTCTTCGACAGGCATGCCGACCAGTTGTCTTATTTCACGGTTTATCGTACGTATGTGGCGCACTGCCTCGACGACATTTCCTGTTCCTGCTTCGCCTTTGGTGCGAATCATCGCGGCGCCTTCGGCAATGCGACGCAATGCTTCTCCCAGGTTACGGCAGCCACAGACGAAAGGTATGGAAAACTTTGTCTTGTCAATGTGACTCTCTTCGTCGGCTGGGGTTAACACCTCACTCTCATCGATATAGTCGATTTTCAGTGACTCCAGGATCTGGGCTTCAACAAAATGACCAATCCTTACCTTCGCCATGACGGGTATTGACACAGCCTTCTTAATCTCGATAATCATGGCAGGGTCAGACATTCGGGCTACCCCCCCCTGTTTGCGGATGTCCGCCGGCACTCGTTCAAGGGCCATTACCGCAACGGCGCCAGCTTCTTCGGCTATCGTAGCCTGTTCCACATTGGTGACGTCCATGATGACGCCGCCTTTTAACATCTGAGCCAACTGAACATTCAATTCGTATCTTTTCTTGTCCACTTTATTTTGCCTCCCTGGGCTGAATCAAAATTTCCTCTACTAGTATAATATCATCAAAAAAAATAATCAAGGGTGATGAATCAAAACGAATATTACCATGTCATCCTCGTCTTTACGCCGCTGCCTTGCAAATACGCTTTAATCTCGGAGATCGTGTAGTACCGATAATGAACCATTGATGCAATCAGAGCCGCATCTGCTTTCCCGCGGGTAAGGACATCTTTGAGGTGTTCCGGTGTACCGGCTCCTCCTGAGGCAATGACGGGTATATTGACGTTCGTGGATATGAGATGCGTAAGTTTAATTTCATAACCTTCCTGCGTCCCGTCGGCATCGATGGAATTCAGGCAAATCTCTCCCGCCCCCAGATTTTCTGCCTCCTTGGCCCACCAGAAGGCGTCGACGCCGGTAAACACCCGCCCCCCATGGATAACCATTTCATAGCCTGAAGGTGTTTTTGCACTCGCTTCCACCTTCTTGACATCCATGCCCAGCACTACACACTGACTGCCAAAGGCCTTCGCGCCCTCGGATATCAGGGGTGGATTTTTCAGTGCTTCCGAGTTGATGCTGATCTTTTCGGCTCCCGCAAGAATTACTCGTCGCATGTCTTCAACAGTACGAATACCGCCACCAACCGAAAAGGGAATAAAAATTGTTTCCGCAACCCGTTTGACAACGTCAATCATGATGTCACGTTCGTCAGATGACGCGGTGATGTCATAAAAGACAATTTCATCGGCACCCTGTTCATAGTACTCACGTGCCGCTTCGACGGGGTCTCCGATATCGATGTTCCCCTTGAACTTGATACCCTTTGTGAGCTTCCCGTCACGCACGTCCAGGCAGGGTATGATCCGTTTGCTAAGCATCTTCGCCTCCCCAACGGCAGAAGTTGGCCAGTATCTGAAGTCCGGGCCTTCCACTTTTCTCCGGATGAAATTGAACGGCCACTAAATTTCTGCGGGCCAAAGCAGCGCAGAAAAGCTGTCCATAATCGGTCCAGCCGATAACCAAACGGTCATCAGCCGGATCCGGATAATAGGAGTGGACGAAATAGAATTGAGCTTCATCGGGAATATCCCGAAAAATGGGGTGATCCTTTTGAAAGGCTACATGGTTCCATCCCATGTGGGGAATCTTGAGGGGCATACAGTCTTCCTGCAGATCCTTTGGGAATCGCTTAACGGCGCCCGGGATAATTCCGAGACATTTCGTATCATTCTCTTCGCTATATTCAAAGATAACCTGCGTTCCGAGACAAATGCCCAGTATGGGCTTTCCTTTGTCTACCCATTCCGGTATCCATTGATCGAGGTGTGTCTGCCGCAGATTGGCCATCGCTTCACCCGCGGCACCAACGCCAGGGAAGATTATACGGCTAGCCTGCTTCAGTACTTTGGGATCATCACTGACCAGGCAAGGTTCCCCCAAATAACGAAGAGCCCGTGCGACGCTGGTCAGATTCCCGGCTTGATAATCAATGATTCCTATCATTATGTTCTACCAAAAAACCTCTTCCCTCACATAATTTTCAATAACTCTTTTTTGCAATGTTAATACTGTACTAAATCAAATTTTCTCCAAATACGCAATACATATGCCGTAACATCCAAAGCTGTCTGCTGACTGTCAACATCCTTAGCGGATCAACCGTTCTTTACGCAATTGATCCCCTGATATGTATTCCTTCTATCAAGTTCCCTGTCTATTGCATTCAATACTTCCATCTTATTGACAGCCCACTTGGGTCCAATAAATATATCCCGGTAACCGTCTGCCGTCAGCCGCTGAATGACCATCTCCGGCGGCAGGATTTCCAAAATGTCGCATACTATTGTTATATAGTCATCCCTGCTAAACATGGTGATTTCCCCTTTTTCATAAAGATCACCGATAACCGTCCCCTTGAGGGCCAGGAGTGAATGTATCTTGATCCCATGAATCGGGAGGGTCGCAATCGCCCTTGCAGTCTCCAGGATATCTTCTCGCGTCTCACCCGGTAACCCAACAATGATATGCGTGCAAACATGAATATTGCTTCCGGATAGCCTGTGTACCGCCTCAAGGAAGGCCGCCGCAGAGTGTCCCCTGTTGATAAGCCGCAGGGTCTTTTCATGTATCGATTGAAGACCCAATTCGAGCCATATGTGTCTTTCCCTCGTGTAGTCTTGAAAAAGCTTAATTATACCATCGGCCACGCAATCCGGACGGGTACCGACAGACAGACCGATGACGTCCTCCTCTGCCAGCGCTTCGT
Organism: uncultured Syntrophaceae bacterium; assembly: GCA_903893135.1. GTDB lineage: Bacteria > Desulfobacterota > Syntrophia > Syntrophales > UBA2185 > Fen-1135. The sequence goes on from CAITLA010000030.1 coordinate 24,315, forward strand.
CATACAGTTCTTTCAGTTTCTCGATCTGTGCGTACGTATTGGTGAATGTCTGGAAATAGGCGATGAACTTTCCTGCATTTCTGTGTTTTTTATAATATTCCTTGCCCCGGCGGATCTGCTCTGCCACGGAGGGAAGAGGACCAACCTGCCGCAGCCGCGACCCCCGACCGTCACAATAGATGCATCCCCCTGTCGACACCGTACCATCGCGATTGGGGCAGGTGAATCCCGCATCGATCTGGAGCTTGTAAACCCTGCACCCGAAACGGTTCAGCCAGAAACTTTTCAGATCGTAATATCTTTTTTTGTTGTTCCAGAGCGATGGCTTTGACAAGAATGCCTCTTTTCTTGTTGTAATTTTTAAATTGACATTATTAAATTATGTGCAAAACTGCAACATTTCAATTGCACATTCGAAATGTGCAATTGCTTGTTAGTGGGGTTTCGTGTCTCTTGCTAAATAGCCTTTTGGGTTAGGGAATGAAAGATTCATCGACAAATTATGATGTAATAGTGGTCGGCGCGGGTCATGCCGGCTGCGAAGCAGCGTTGGCGTCAGCCCGGATGGGCTGCTCCACGATCATGTTCAATATCAATCTGGATTCTATTGCCCTCATGTCCTGTAACCCCGCCATCGGAGGCCTTGCCAAAGGACAGCTGGTCAAGGAAGTCGATGCCCTGGGTGGGGAAATGGGGAAGATAGCCGATAAGACGGCAGTACATTTCCGGCTGCTCAATGCCTCGAAAGGGCCGGCAGTTCAATCCTCCCGGTTTCAATGCGATAAACAGCTCTACAGGCTCGCCATGAAAGCCGTAGTGGAAAAAGAGAAAAACCTTCATCTCAGGCAGACTCTCATAGACCGCATTGTTGTCGAAGATGGCAGGGTTGTAGGTGTGGAAGATCATATTGGCGTCTTTTATCGCGGTAGTGCTGTTATCATTACAACAGGGACATTTCTCAACGGCTTGATACACATTGGAACTGTTCACTACCCGGCGGGGAGGGCCGGCGAGATGGCTTCTATTCGTCTGGCGGAATCACTTCGAGAGCTGGGTTTTGAGATGGGACGTATGAAGACAGGCACTCCTCCGAGGTTGCGTGCATCAACTATAGATTTTTCGAAGCTGGAACGGCAGGACAGCGACCCCGATCCGGAGCCCTTTTCCTTCACCACAGAAAAGCTGCGCGAAGAACGGCTTCCTTCGTATTTTTCATATACGACAAGAGAAACACACAGCCTCATCAGGGAAAACATAATGTCGTCTCCGCTCTATTCCGGTACTATAAAGGGGATCAGCGCGCGCTACTGCCCATCTCTGGAAGACAAGGTGATGCGCTTCTCCGATAAGGAAC
>CAITLA010000031.1 GCA_903893135.1 uncultured Syntrophaceae bacterium
CCCCTACTATCAGTTCCAGAAGGATTTGAAGACCGTTGCCGAGAGCGTCTTGACGAGGAAGCGGGTGGAAGAGAGAGGGATACTGAATTACGACTACCTGAAGAGGATAATGGATCATCCGCCCCATCCACGGCTGCGCTGGCACTATTTCTTTCTCTGGCTGGCGCTGGGCATGGAAATATGGTTCCGGATGTTTATTGAAGGTGACCTGTCAGAGCCTGTTTTTGAATTGGAACACTATCTGCAGAATGGCCGGCGAGACAATACTGTATAGGCATGCTCGGGTCCGTTCTTACGATGCGAGGATCGCGATGACCTTTTTTGCATGTTCTATGCCGGTGATACAGGGGATTCCCTGTTCGATACAATCAATGAAATGATCGATCTCTACCTTTAAAGGCTCCTGAAAATCTATCTTCGGCAAAAGAACATCTCCGGACCGGTAATTGAAAGCGGGAAAACGCTGGTTATCATAATCCATGTCTTTGCCCAGGACTGCCATGCGGTCTATCCCTTTATCATAAATAGCGACTTTATTGTCGGCAACGTCGTCGTATACCACCATCTTTTTTGATCCCACAACGGTCATGGAACGGACCTTATTGGGGTCAAGCCAGCTCACATGGATGTTGGCCATGATCCTATCCGGGTAAAGGATGTTCATAAAGACCACGTCGTCGATCCCTTTCTGTATAAAATCGACTCCGCGCTTTACAACGGAAATAGGCGTTGCATTATTCAACCAATACTGGATGATGCTGATGTCGTGGGGTGCAAAGTTCCATAAGGCATCGACGTCGGTCCGTATGCGCCCAAGGTTCAGCCTGTGGCTGTATATGTAGCGAATATTTCCGAGTCCGCCGGAATCGATCAATTCTTTCACGTAACGGACAGCCGCATTGAAAAGAAAGGTATGCCCTGCCATAGCCACCCGCTTTTTTTTGTCTGCCAGTCTGCCGATCTCTTCGACCTCGGCCACACTTCTTGCCATCGGCTTCTCCACCAGGACGTGCTTTCCCGCTTCCAGTGCCCTCATGGCAAGATCAAAGTGGGAAGCGACCGGTGTGGCAATGACGATGGCGTCTGTTTCCGGGTCTTGAAGGACATCATCTATACTGTCTGTGACCTTTATTGCAGGATACAGTCTGTGGACGTAGTCACGCCTTTCGAGGGCAAGATCGACTGCGGCTGTCACACGGCATCTCTTGTTTTCAACGAGATTTCTGAGAATGTTCGGTCCCCAGTAACCTACACCTATTTGGGCGATCTTCAACATACAAGTCTTTCTCCTCATCCGCCGATAACATTCCTGACTTGATTACAGACGTATTGAAGTTGTTCTTTACTGATATCCGGAAACATGGGCAGACTGAGGATTTCCTTTGAGTATTCGGTGGCAACAGGAAAATCTTCCGGCCTATATCCCAAATACCGGTAGGCCATAAGGTTGGGCAATGCTACAGGATAGTGGATGCCCGTTTCAATTCCACGGTTCGAGAGTTCCCGCATGACAGCTTCGCGGTTTGGAACACGAACAACGAAGAGGTGATAGACGTGTCTTGAGCCTTCAGTTACGACAGGCGTCACGACAGGGGTATCTTTCAATAAATCACGGTAGCAGTCTGCTGCTGCCCGGCGTCTTTCCGTCCATGTTTCGAGATGTTTGAGTTTTACTTTCAAGATGGCGGCCTGCAGAGTATCAAGCCGGCTGTTAATGCCTTCTAATTCATGATCGTATTTACTGATCCGTCCGTGGTTGGCAATCATCCGGCATTTGGTCGCTAATGCTTCATCATTGGTGACGATCGCCCCTCCATCACCGTATGCTCCCAGGTTCTTGGCAGGATAAAAACTGAAGCATCCCGCATGGCCGAAGGCGCCGACACGCCGGCCAGTGATTTCCGCTCCATGGGCCTGGGCGGCGTCCTCTACGATAAACAATCCGTGCTTGCTGGCAAGATTGTCAAGCGAAAGCATATCTGCAGGGCGGCCGTAAAGATGAACCGGCACAATTGCCTTTGTCCGCGATGTCAGGAGCCGAGACACCTGTTCCGTATCGATGTTATATGTCTCCGGATCGCAGTCTGCAAAGACGACTCTGGCACCGGTCATGGTGATCGCCTCTGAGGTGGCTATGAAAGAATTCGCCACCGTGATGACCTCGTCTCCTCGTCCGATACCCAAAGCGCGGAGAGCGATATACAGGGCATCTGTCCCATTGCCCACACCGATACAGTGTCGAGCGCCGCAGTAGGATGCAAAATCCTCTTCAAATTGACTTACATATGTGCCTCCAATGAATGTAGCCTTGGCGATGACATCTGCTATGGCCTGATCAATCTCATTCTTTATAGCCGTGTATTGTAACTGCAAATCAACAAATGGCACCTTCATCGATAAAACCTCTTCAAGCGACTCGTAGACCATTTTTGGATACGGTATATCTTTTCTTGCAGGCGGGGCATTTCATATTTTTGGGGAGCTTTTCTCCACATTCACACATCCATCCTGTTTGTCTGGCGGGGTTCCCGACCATGAGGGCATAATCAGGCACATCCTTCGTTATGACGGCGCCGGCGCCCACGAATGCAGATCGACCGACGGTATGACCGCACACAATAGTACAGTTGGCTCCCAGTGTAGCGCCTCTCTTGATCAGCGTGGGTCTCAATTCGCTCATGCGGCTTATATGAGCGCGAGGGTTAAAGACATTCGTAAATACCATGCTTGGTCCGCAGAAAACGTTATCCTCAAGGGTAACGCCTTTGTATATGGAAACATTGTTCTGGACTTTGCAGGAGTTTCCTATGACCACATCCTGACCGATGACAACGTTCTGGCCGATATTGCAATTGTTGCCGATGGCAGCCCCCGAGAGAATATGGGAGAAATGCCAGACCCTGGTACCTTCTCCGATAGTGACATTATCATCGATAATGGCAGTGGGATGGATATGGTAGTGTCTGGTGTCCCCGGCTTGGTCGGATGATTCAACATTATTTCCTGCAAATGAAGGCTTGATCTCGATCTTCCTGCCGTATTCATTCAAAGACCGCTGGCTGGCGTTGAGAACCATAAGAACGCGCAGTCCTTCCCGGCCGTCGGTCATAGGGGTCTGACCGGTCGTAATACAGTAGAGAAAATGTTCGCATTCGAGCTTCAGGGGCTCCATCTCAGTCACATCGACATATTCCGGTGTTGCCGTAGACGGTACAGGGATGTAATTTTGCCATTTAATCTCATGTGGATAGATGAGAAGCTTTTCATTCCAGGGTCTCGTGTCATCGAAAACCGCCATTTTCCGGTCGCCCACCACAACAAGCTTCTGTTCCTTGTAAGGATGAAGCCATGATACAAAGATGTGGGCCTTTAAGCCGGACGGGAATTCAAGATGGGTCGTAGTTACATCGGCAATTTTTCTGTGAAGGTAGTTTCCGCCGGTTGCCAATACACCCTCCGGCTCTTCTCCGGCCAGGGCGAGTATCATAGAAATGTCATGTGGTGCAAAAGACCAAAGTATGTTCTCCTCCCGCCTGATCTTTCCCAGATTCAAACGGTGGGAATAGATGTAGTTGATTCTCCCGAGCTCCCCTGCTGCGGCAAGTTCTTTTAGTCTGACGAATGCAGGATGATACTGGAGAAGGTGTCCGACCATCAGTGTGAGTTTCTGGTCCCCGGCGATATTGATCAGCTCAACGGCTTGGCTCTCAGAGAGAACGAGGGGCTTTTCAACATAGACATGCTTTCCCGCGAGGAGTGCTTCCCTGGCCAGAGTGAAATGCGTTTCCGCCGGTGTGGCGATGGCAACTCCCGCAATATCGGCTCTGCCAAGGACATCATTCAGGGCCAGGCATGTATCGATATGGGGATGCCGTTTCTTGAGCTGGGCAAGAAGTGATTCGCTCTTGTCACAGATCAGCTTGAGCGCACCGAGGTCTGCATAATTTCTGACAAGATTCTTGCCCCAGTAACCTGTGCCTATGACCGCGACATTTGGAAGAGCTGTATCTTTACGATTCTTCATAGTATCACTTATACAACCTTTCATTGTCTTGAATGTCCATCCACATGGCAAATAGGAGGGCCTGAAAAGAGCTGATAAAAAGAAAAGCAAAAGCCAGCATTGTTAGGGGAGACACACTGTATGTGGTGAAAAGAATGATGCCGGCGATTTTGATTGCGTAAGG